>NZ_JBEUPA010000024.1:0-76483 GCF_040492065.1 Actinomadura sp. NPDC000929
CCCGTCCAATGCGACCAGTCCGGCGAAGCGGACGGTCACCGTTCGAAGTTCCAGAGTCGCGGAGGAGCCGGACATGTCGCCTCACCTCGCCGATACGCCGACGTCGAGGCCGCCGGCGGGCGCGCGCTGCCGATCAGCGTGGACGTGGCCGACCCCGGCGCGGTGGACGAGGCGGCCGAGCGCGCCGAGAGGGAGCTCGGGCCGATCGCCGTGTGGGTCAACGTGGCGTTCTCCTCGGTGTTCGCGCCGTTCTGGGAGATCGAGCCGGAGGAGTTCAGGCGCACCACCGAGGTCACCTACCTCGGCTACGCCAACGGGACCCGGGCCGCGCTGCGGCGGATGATGCCGCGCGACCGCGGTGTGATCGTCCAGTGCGGGTCGGCGCTGGCCTACCGGGGCATCCCCCTCCAGAGCGCGTACTGCGGCTCCAAGCACGCCGTCCAGGGGCTGCACGACTCGCTGCGGGCGGAGCTGATGCACGAGCGCAGCGGCGTGAAGCTCACGATGGTGCAGATGCCCGCGGTCAACACGCCCCAGTTCGACTGGGTGCTGAACCGGATGCCGCGCCGCCCGCAGCCCGTCCCGCCCATCTACCAGCCGGAGATCGCGGCGGACGCGCTCGTCTACGCCGCCGAACATCCCCGGCGCCGGGAGTACTGGGTCGGAGGCAGCACGGTCGGCACGATCCTCGCCGACAAGTTCGCCACGGGGCTGCTGGACCGCTACCTGGCCCGGACGGGCTTCAAGTCCCAGCAGACCGAGAAGCGCACGCGTCCGGACCAGCCGGCGAACCTGTGGGAGCCGGCGGACGGGACCCCGGGCCGCGACCACGGCAGCCACGGGCGGTTCGACGAGCAGGCGCACGCGCGGAGCCCGCAGATGTGGGCGGGGCGCCACAAGTACCTGGTGGGCGCCGCGACGGCCGGCGCCGCCGCGGGCGCGGCGCGGCTCCTGCGGCGATGACGCACGACCGACGACGAAGGAGAGAGCGATGGCGCAGCAAGTGGCCGACTACGTCCTCCAGCGGCTGACCGAGTGGGGCGTGAAGCGCGTCTACGGGTACCCGGGCGACGGCATCAACGGGCTGCTCGGCGCGTTCGACCGCGCGGAGGGCGAGCCGGAGTTCATCCAGACGCGGCACGAGGAGATGGCCGCGTTCATGGCCTGCGGGCACGCGAAGTTCACCGGCGAGGTCGGCGTCTGCGCGGCGACGTCCGGGCCGGGCGCGATCCACCTGCTGAACGGCCTGTACGACGCGAAGCTCGACCACCAGCCGGTCGTGGCGATCGTCGGGCAGCAGAAGCGCCTGGCGCAGGGCGCGCACTACCAGCAGGAGGTCAACCTGGAGAACCTGTTCTCCGACGTCTCGGAGTTCTGCCAGATCGTCATGCATCCCGGCCAGATGCGGCACGTCATCGACCGGGCGTTCAAGACGGCCCTGACCACCCGCGGCGTCTCGACGATCATCATCCCCGAGGACGTCCAGGAGGCCGGCGCGGTGCCGTCGCCGCCCAAGGAGCACGGCTCGGTGTACTCCAGCGTGGGCTGGAGCAGGCCCCGCGTCCTGCCCGACCCCGAGGAGCTGCGCAAGGCCGCCGGCGTCCTCAACGAGGGCGCGAAGGTCGCGATGCTGATCGGCCAGGGCGCCGCCGGCGCCGAGGCCGAGGTGATCGAGACGGCCGAGCTGCTCGGCGCGGGCATCGCCAAGGCGCTGCTCGGCCGCGAGGTGGTCCCGGACGACCTGCCGTTCGTCACCGGCCCCATCGGCCTGCTCGGCTCCAAGGCCAGCGACGAGATGATGATGAACTGCGACGTGCTGTTCATGATCGGCACGAGCTTCCCGTACGCCGAGTGGCTGCCGGACGAGGGCAGTTGCAGGGGCGTCGAGATCGACATCGACGGGAGCATGATCGGCATCCGCTACCCGATGGACGCGCACGTCGTCGGGGACGCCAGGGAGACGCTGCGGGAGCTGATCCCGCTGCTGCGCCGCAAGGAGGACCGCTCCTGGCGCGAGGAGATCGAGGAGAACGTCCGCGCCTGGAACACGGTCATGGAGAAGCGGGCGGGGCAGAGCTTCGAGGGGAAGGTCAACCCGCAGGCCGTCGCGCACGAGCTGTCGCCGCTGCTGCCGGACGGCGCGATCCTCACCGCCGACTCCGGCTCGGCCACCAACTGGTGGGCCCGCCACATCAAGCTCCGCGACGGGATGAGGGCCTCCCTGTCGGGCACCCTCGCCACGATGGGCCCCGGCGTCCCGTACGCCATCGCGGCCCGGTTCGCCTACCCCGACCGCCCGGTGATCTGCTTCGTGGGCGACGGCGCGTTCCAGATGAACGGCATGAACGAGATGCTGACCGTGAAGCGGTACGCCGACCGGATGGCCGGCCCGGCGCCGCTGATCTTCGCCGTGTTCAACAACCAGGACCTCAACCAGGTCACCTGGGAGCAGCGCGCGATGGGCGGCGACCCGAAGTACGAGGGCTCGCAGAGCATCCCCGACTTCCCGTACTCCGAGTACGCCGAGCTCTGCGGGCTCAAGGGCGTCTACTGCGACGACCCCGGGAAGGTCGCCGACGCCTGGCGCGAGGCCCTGGCGAGCGACCGTCCCGTCGTCCTGGAGTTCGTCGTCGACAACGAGATCGCCCCGATCCCGCCGCACATCATGAAGGACCAGGCCAAGAAGGCCGTCAAGGCGGGCCTCAGGGACCCGCAGAAGCTCGGCATCGCGGCCCGCGGCTTCCGGCAGAAGCTCACCGACATGTACGAGAACATGCCGGGCCGGAAGCATGACTGACCGGCGTCCGGAGCGGAGCGCCAGGCGGAGGACGACGGTCAGTCCCCTCCGGGGGTGTGGGGGTCGCCCCCCACAATGACTAGCAGGCGGGAAGGGGGACGGTCAGAGTTCGGCTTCGGCGTAGTCCTCGGGGGAGAACTCGATCCGGGGCTGGGACCGCTCCAGGAGGTCGAACGCCTCGGGGACCGAGCTCGTCCAGCCGACGGCGTCCCAGATCTTGGGGCGGGCGAAGCCCTGCTCGGTGAGGCCCGTCATCAGCTCGCGCAGCGGCTCGTAGACGCCGGTCGGGTCGAGGATGACGATGGGCTTGTCGTGCATGGACAGGACGCGGGCCGTCCACACCTCGAACAGCTCCTCCAGCGTGCCGATGCCGCCGGGCAGGACGAGGAACGCGTCGCTGCGCCGGTCCATCTCGCCCTTGCGGGCCCGCATGTCCGGGGTGACGATCAGCTCGTCGTTGTCCTCGTCGGAGATCTCGACGCTGACCAGCCCCTCGGGGATCACGCCGACCGTGCGGGCGCCGCCGGCCCGCGCGGCGCGGGCGACGGCGCCCATGCACGAGACCTGGGCGCCGCCGCTGACGAGGCTGTGGCCGCGCCGGGCCAGCTCGGCGCCGGCCTCCGCGGCGAGGTCGACGTAACGACGGTCGATCTTGCCGCTGGACGAGCAGAACACGCAGACGGCGAGGGGTTTCCGGGAAGTCACCCGGCCAATCTAACGGCTCGGGTCCGGGGAGGCTCGCCGATTATCCGGCGCCGGGGTCATGCCGTGGAGAGGTCGCGGCGGCGGAAGCCGAGGAGGCCGAGGGCGGACAGGACGGCCGCGATCGCCAGCAGCCAGAGCAGCGGCGCGGCGGTGACGTCGTGCCCCGGCAGTTTCGGGACGTGGGTGAACGGCGAGACGTCCAGGGCCCACTGGCTCAGGTCGAGCCCGGCTCCGAACAGCGTCACGACCGCGAAGGCCCCGACCGCGGCCCAGGCGCCGCCGGTGAACCTCGGCGCGAGGCCGAACAGCGCGAGCGCGAGCGCCCCGACCAGCCACACGGCGGGTAGCTGCGCGAGCGCGGCGAGCAGGACGCGCGGGACCTCGCGGCCGGGGTCGCCGGTGTCGACGCCGTGCGCCAGCCCGGCGGCCAGGCCCGCGACGCCGAGCCCCGCGACCGGGCCGAGCAGCGCGAAGGCCAGGTGGCCGGACGCCCACCGCAGCCGCCCGACGGGGGTGGCGAGCACCGGCTCGGCGCGCTGGCCCGTCTCCTCGGTGCGCAGCCGCAGCGTGGCCGAGACCGCGTAGGCGGCGGCGATCAGGCCGAGCATGCTCATGATCGAGGCGAAGTAGGCGTCGGTGATCCCGCCCTGCCCGCCGAGCCGGGTGAAGATCTTCTCCAGCTCGGGGTTGTCCTTGACCATGTCGCCGACGCCGCCCGCCACCGCGCCGTACACGACGCCGAGCGCGGCGAACCCGGCGAGCCAGCCGTAGAGGGCGCGGCTCTGGAGCCGCCAGCCGAGGCCGAGGGGCCCCGAGAGCGGGCGCGACGCGTCCGCAGGGCCGAGCCTGGGCGGCAGCACGCCCGCGCCCACGTCCCGGCGCGCCGACAGCAGGCCCGCGGCGGCGACCAGGGCGGCCGTGAGCGCGGCGATCGGCAGGAGCGTCCACCAGCGCTCCCCGCCGTAGGCGCGCAGGCGGTTCTCCCATCCGAGCGGGGACAGCCAGCCCAGCCACGACAGCCCGTTGCCGGCGCCGCCGACGTCGGCGGCCATCCGGACCACGAACGCGGCGCCGACGGCGGCGATCGCCATGCCCCTGGCGGCGCCCGCGCCCTCGCTGAGCTGGGCGGTGACGCCCGCGAGGGCGGCGAAGACGCATCCCGCGGCGGCCAGTTGCAGGCCGAACGCCAGCGAGCCCGCGAACGGCAGGCCCTGCGCCGTCATGCCCGCGGTCAGCAGGGCGGCGAGGACGAGGTTCGCCGCCATGGTCACGGCCAGCGCCGCGGCCAGGCCGGCGCCGCGCCCGGTGACGGTGGCGCCGAGCAGCTCGCGGCGGCCCGCCTCCTCCTCGGTCCGGGTGTGCCGGACGACGGTGAGCACGCTGATCAGCGCCACGATCACCGGGATGAACCCGGAGCGCTGGGCGATGATCGCGCCGAGGCTCGTGTCGTACAGCGGCCCGTACAGGGCGAGGAACGTCGGGTTGTTCCCCGTGGTCTGCGCGTACTTGAGGCGCTCGGCGGCCGTCGGGTAGAGGCTGTCGGTGGCCGCCACGAAGTTGATCGGGATCAGCGCCAGCACGATCACCCAGGACGGCAGCAGGAACCGGTCGCGGCGCAGGATCAGCCTGATCAGCCCGCCGGTCCCGGTGAGCGACCGCAGGGGCGTGGCGCGGGACGGCGCGGCCGCCCGCGCTTCGCGGACCGCCGCGCTCATCGCGCGGCCTCCGATGCGAGCTCGTCCTTGTAGTGGCGCAGGAACAGCTCCTCCAGGGTCGGCGGGCGGCTGCTCAGGCTCCGCACGCCGACCTCGGTGAGCTGCCGCAGCGCCGCGTCCAGTTCGGGGGTGTCCACCTCGAAGCGGATCTTGTTGCCGTCGATGCGGACGTCGTGCGCGCCGGGCAGCGGCAGGCCGTCCGGCGGCGAGGCCAGCTCCGCGTCGATGGACGTCCGGGTCAGGTGCCGCAGCTCGTCCAGCGTCCCCGACTCCACCGCGACGCCCTTGCGGATGATCGTCACCCGGTCGCAGAGCGCCTCGACCTCGGACAGGATGTGGCTGGACAGCAGCACGGTGCGGCCGTCGCGGCGCTCCTCCCGGACGCACTCCTGGAACACCTCCTCCATGAGGGGGTCCAGCCCGGAGGTGGGCTCGTCGAGCAGCAGCAGCTCGGCGTCGGAGGCGAGCGCGGCGATGAGACCGACCTTCTGCCGGTTGCCCTTGGAGTAGGCGCGGCCCTTCTTGCGCGGGTCGAGCTCGAACCGGTCGAGCAGCTCGGCCTTGCGGCGCGCGTTCACGCCGCCGCGCATCCGGCCGAGCAGGTCGATCACCTCGCCGCCGGACAGGTTCGGCCACAGCGTCACGTCGCCGGGGACGTAGGCGAGCCGGCGGTGCAGTTCGGTCGCGTCCCGCCACGGGTCGCCGCCGAGCAGGCGGGCGGTGCCGCCGTCGGCGCGCAGCAGGCCGAGCAGGATGCGGATGGTGGTGGACTTCCCGGCGCCGTTCGGGCCGAGGAAGCCGTGCACCTCTCCGGGCCGGACGGTCAGGTCCAGGCCGTCCAGCGCGCGGGTCCGGCCGAACTTCTTGACCAGGCCGGAGAGGGCTATGGGGGGCGTGTTCGTGGTCACCGGTCCTCCTCGTCGAGGGGTCGCCCGCCGGGGGCGGGCAGGTTCTTCAGGGCGGCGCGCGTCTGCGCCACCAGCTCGGGCGACAGGAGCCGGTCGTCGAGGACGTCCAGCATCGCCAGCGCCATGCGGGGGTAGCCGTCGCCCAGGAGGACGTCGCCGCCGAGGGCCCTGGACATGTGCTGGTGCAGGACGATCACGCCGAAGCTCATGCCGGTCAGGACGGTCGCGTAGCCGTGCAGGTCGTCGGTGTTCGGCGCGGCCATGCCGGGCGCGCCGCGTTCGAGCATCTCCTCGCTGAACGCGATCGCCTCGGCGAAGAGCACGGACGCGGCGGCCGACCCGTCGGTCAGGGCGCGGGCCAGGTAGCGCTGGACCGGCAGGGCCGTCCGCATGGCGATCGCGAGGAAGCTCGGGCTCGCCATCCCGCCGTTCAGGGCCTCCTGCTTGGTCTCGCGGATCACCTCGATCACGTGCTCGTCGCACGCGGCGCGCAGCGCCTCCTTGGTGCCGTAGTGGTGCTGGACGAGGGCGGGCGACACGCCGGCGGCCTTCGCGATGCCCCGGATCGTGGCGCCCTTCACGCCGTGCTCGGCGAACTCCAGCAGGGCCGCGTCCCTGATCCGGGCGCGCCCGGTCAGGTCGTCGGCCCGCTCCCGCGTCGCCATCCCCACCCCCCTGTACGCATGTTCAGTAGCCTGTACACTTGTACACTGTACTCACGTACAGGCCACCGTCAACCCGTGGGGGACGGGTGGTGCCGGCGGTCCGGGCCGAAGGGGCTCAACCGCCTCCGGGCAGCTGGCCGAGCGTCACCTGGACCTGCTTCTTCGAGCCGTCCGGCTTCTGGATCTCGACCTTCACCGTCTGGCCGGGCCTGAGGTTCGCGAGGACGGTGGTCAGCGCCGTCTGGTCGGGCGTCGCGGTGCCGTTCACCCCGAGGATCAGGTCGCCCGGCCGGATCCCCGCCTTGGCGGCCCCGCCGCCCTTCTGCACCTCCACGACGGCGACCGCCGTCCGCCGTCCGGTCTGCGGGTCGACGATCGTGCGCACCGCCACGCCGAGCGCGGCCCGGCCGGAGTTCGACACCTTCCCCGACTCGATGAGCTGCGGGACGATCCGCTTGACCGTGTCGCTCGGCGTCGCGAACCCGATGCCGGGCGCCGCGGCGCCGATCTGCGGGTCGGAGGCCGCCGCGGTCGGGATGCCGATCACCTGGCCGTCCAGCGTGACCAGGGCGCCGCCGCTGTTGCCCGGGTTGATGTCCGCGCTCGTCTGGATGGCGTCGGCGATGGTCGAGCCCTGGAAGGCCCCCTCGCCCTTGGTCGACACCGTCCGGTGCAGCGCGGAGACGATCCCGTTCGTCACGCTTCCGGAGAGGCCGAGCGGGTTGCCCATCGCCAGCACGATCTGCCCGACCTGCGCCGTGCTCGACTCGCCCCACGACGCCGGTTTCAGCGACGCGCCGGCGACCTTGACGACGGCCAGGTCGTCGGCGGCGAACTCGCCGACCAGGGAGGCGTTCATCGGGGAGCCGCCGCCGGACGAGGTGACCTGGATCTTCTTCGCCCCCGCGACCACGTGCGCGTTGGTGACGATGTCGCCCTGGGCGTCGAACACGACGCCCGACCCCTCCCCCTGGTCGGTCTGGATCTTCACCACCGACGGCAGGACGGCGTCCACGACCTTCACGTACTGCTGCTGCAGGTCCGACCCGGACTCCGGCACCGGCGCCGACGTCCGGACCGACGCCGGTCCCGGGTTCCCGGCCCGCCCGGCGTTCTCGGACCCCCCGCTGCACCCGGCGAGCGCCATTCCCCCCGCCATCGCCCCCGCCAGCGCCGCCGCGCACGCCTTCGCTCTCGCGCTCCTGTCCACGCTCCACCTCCAGAGGGCACCGTTCCCGCCCTCCGCGCGGCGGGCGCCGCGCCGCGCGCGATTTTGCGACGTCATGCCGCAGGCCGGGGCCGCAGATGATCTTTCGGGGGCGTCGGGCGCTCCCGGCCGCCCGCCGCAGGGGCCCGGCCGGTTTCCCGTGACCGGAGCCGGGTAGCCGTCCGGCCATGGCGGGCGCGAGCGGGCACCGGGGCGTCCCCCACCCCGCCGACCTGCGGATCGAGGCGTGGGGGCCGACGCGGGAGCGCTGCGTCGCCGAGGCGGTGGCCGGGCTCGTGGAGTCGTTCGCCGACGTCTCCGGGGTCCGCCCGTCCGGCGGCGTCCGGGTGGACGTGCCGCCGGGCCCGGACGCGGACCTGCTCGTCGCCGTCCTGGACGAGGTGATCTACCGCCTGGAGGTCGACGGCGCCGTGGTCCTGGACGCCGCGCTCGCGGGGGCGCCGGACGGCGGGCTCACCGCCCGGCTGGCGACCGGGGACGCGGCGGAGGCGGTGGGGACGGGCGCCGTGCCGAAGGCGGTGTCGCTGCACGACCTGCGGTTCGGCCGCGACGCCCGCGGCTGGTCCTGCGCCGTGACGATCGACGTGTGACGGGCGCCGCGCCGGGCGCCCGCCGCGCGCCGCGCCCGGCCGGTCAGCCCTTCACGACGCCCAGCGGCACGAGGCGGGCGACCTTGCGGCAGAGCCCCGCCCCCTCGCCGGCCTCGACCACGGCGGACACGTCCTTGTAGGCGTCCGGCGCCTCCTCGACCAGACCGCGCCACGACGACGGACGCACCGCGATGCCCCGCTCCTCCAGCGCCGCCCGCAATCGCCTCCCGTCGACGCCGCGCGCGGCCTGGTGGCGGCTCTGCACCCGTCCCGCGCCGTGGCACGTGGACGCGAACGCGGGCCCGCCCGGCACGCCCGTGAGGACGTAGGAGGACGTTCCCATGGTCCCGGGGATCAGCACCGGCTGGCCGGCCGCGCGCAGGTCGGGAGGCAGCTCGGGGTGGCCGGGCGGCAGCGCGCGGGTGGCCCCCTTGCGGTGCACGCACAGCCGCCGCCGCTCGCCGTCCACCACGTGCTCCTCGATCTTGGCCAGGTTGTGCGAGACGTCGTAGACGAGGTCGAGCCGGGCGCCCGCGACCCGCCGGAACACCCGGCGCGCCGCCTGGGCGAGCAGCTGCCGGTTGGCGCGGCCGTAGTTGGCCGCCGCCGCCATCGCGCCCAGGTAGGCGCGGCCCTCGGCGGAGTCGACCGGGGCGCAGGCGAGCTGCCGGTCCGGGACCTCGATCCCGTGCCGCGGCATCGCCGCCTCCATCGCCCGGACGTGGTCGGTGCAGATCTGGTGGCCGAGCCCGCGCGACCCGCAGTGGATCATGACGCAGACCTGTCCCGGCCGCAGCCCGAACGCCCCGGCCACGTCCGCGTCGTAGATCTCCGCGACCCGCTGCACCTCCAGGAAGTGGTTGCCCGAGCCGAGGCTGCCGACCTGCCGGGCGCCGCGCTCCACCGCGCGCTCGCCCACCTGGCCGGGGTCGGCGTCGGCGACCGCTCCCGCGTCCTCGCAGCGGCGCAGGTCGCGCTCGTCCCCGTGGCCCCGCTCGACCGCGTACCGCGCTCCCCCGGTGAGGATGCCGGTCAGCTCCCGCCGTCCCGGCAGGCTCCACACCGCGCCCTTGCCCATGCCGCGCGGGATGACGGGGTCGAGGCCGTCCATCAGGTCCCGCAGGACGGGGGAGAGGCCGGAGGCGTCGACGTCCGCCGCCAGCAGCCGGACGCCGCACGAGATGTCGAACCCGACGCCGCCGGGCGAGACCACGCCGCCCTCCGCCGGGTCGGTCGCCGCCACGCCGCCGATCGGGAAGCCGTATCCCAGGTGGATGTCCGGCATCGCGTAGGAGGCCTCCACCACCCCCGGGAGCGCGGCGACGTGGGCGACCTGCCCGATCGCGTTCTCGGCGGGCGCGAGCAGTTCCCGCGACGCGAACACCACGCCGGGCACGCGCATGGCGCCGGTCGGCTCGATCCGGAACCGGTAGGGGCCGTCCTCGACCAGGTCGGCGTTCACAAGGCGGGGCTACCCGCGGCTCCGCCCCTCATGCGCAGTTCACAGGCCCCCGGCACGCCGGCGGTCGAGGAGTTCACGCGTGTCATGCGGGTAGCGTGCGAATCATGCTCGCCGAACCCGCGCCCGCGCTGAGCGACCTCGCGCTCGGGCTGGTCGTGGTGGCGCTCGCGGTCCGGCTGGGACGGTTCCCCGCGCCGCATCGGCACTGGCGCACGGCCTTCTGGTGGGCCGGGAGCGCGGCGCTCGCGGGGTCCGTCCACCACGGGCTGATCAAGTACTCGGCGCGGTGGTCGGGGCCGAGCTGGGCCATGATCAGCGCCATGGTCGTCGTCGCGGTGTCCTACCTGCTGGCGGCCACCGTCGCGGAGGTGCTCGGCCCGCACCACGGCAGGACGTTCTGGCTGCTGCGCTCGGTCGGGATCGGCGCCTACGCCGTCCTCGCGGTGACCGGGCACGCCGGGGTCGGCGCCCTGCTCGCCTGCGAGGGCCTGACGATGGCGTGCATCCTCGCGCTCTGGGGCCGGGCGGCCCGGCGCCGCCACCCGATGGCCGGCCCGGTGCTCGTCGCGCTGGTCGCCAGCGGGGCGGCCGCCGCGACCAAGGCGATCGACCCGAGCGTCACCCGCGGCGTCGCACTGGACCCGACCTCGGTCTACCACCTCGCCCAGATCGTCGGCATGGTCCTGCTCTACCTGGCGGTCAGCAACCCGCGCCGCCCGGATCCCGAGCCCCGCGCCCTCCTCGGATAGCCGCGGGCCCGTCCGCTACCACGGAGCCCGCCGGGCGCGCGGCGCCGGGCGGGCAGGAGTGTCCGCGGTGGAACATTCCCCTAACGGAGGTGTCTTCCTTCTGTGCTGAAGAGCGCCCTTTCGGACACGGACGGTCACCGTTAGCTTTCAACCCGTGATCCCGAGCCACCGTCCCCGTGGAGGAAAGCGTTCATGACGGCCATCGCCAGCGTCTACCAGCACGACGTCGCCACCTACTGGAACACCGAGCGCAACCCGGTCAACCTGCGGCTCGGCGACGTGTCGGGGATCTACCACCACCACTACGGCATCGGCGAGGTGGACTGGTCGGTCCTGGAGACCCCGGAAGACGCCCGCGAGGAGGCGGTCATCGCCGAGCTGCACCGGCTGGAGAACGCCCAGGCCCGGTTCCTGCTCGAACACCTCGGCGACATCCGGCCCGACCACCGCCTGATGGACGCGGGCTCCGGCCGCGGCGGCTCCAGCATCATGGCCAACGCCGCTTTCGGCTGCCAGGTCGACGGGGTGTCGATCTCCCAGGCCCAGGTGGACTTCGCCAACGGGCAGGCCGCCGAGCGCGGCGTGTCCGACAAGGTCCGGTTCCACTTCAAGAACATGCTCGACACGGGTTTCGAGGCGGGCGCCTTCCAGGCGATCTGGAACAACGAGTCGACCATGTACACCGTGCTGGACGACCTGTTCGCGGCGCACTCCCGGCTGCTGGCCCGCGGCGGCCGGTACGTCACCATCACCGGCTGCTACAACGACGTCTACGGGCTGCCGTCCCGGGCGGTGTCGACCATCAACGCCCACTACGTGTGCGACATCCACCCGCGCAGCGCCTACTTCCGCGCCATGGCGGCCAACCGGCTCGTCCCCGTCACCGTGGTCGACCTGACCGCCGACACCATCCCGTACTGGGAGCTGCGCGAGAAGTCGTCGGTGGCGACCGGCATCGAGAGCGCCTTCCTGGAGGCTTACCGCGACGGCAGCTTCCAGTACCTGCTCATCGCCGCCGACCGCATCTGAACCCGTTGACCCGGACCGGTCGCCTTCGGGCGGAGGCAGGTGAGCAGACCATGGAAACGAGGCACCACGGGTGCAGCGGCCGGCGCGCGCCGTACGGCTCGGCCGCGGAACCCCGGCCGGCGCGGCCGTCCGGGCCGGGCACCGAGGCGGCGGCCCTGCCGTCGCTGATCGCCGCGGCGCGTCCCAGCCGGGAGGTCCCCTACGGCGACCTCCTGGCCGGGAGGCATCCGCGTCCGGTCGGCGGCGGCGGGCCCGGCTACGTCGAGCGCGACTGGGGCGACGGCTCGCACTCTCCGCTCTACTGCCCTCTGCCCGAGCGCGCCGACGACGCCCTCGCCGCCGAGGTCGACGCCCGGCTGGCCGCCTGGGCGAGCGACCGCGGTTTCGACGAGCACGAGCTCGACGCGCTGGGCAAGGCGGCCTTCGGGCGCCTCGTCACCCTCGCCCACCCCGACACCGACGACCCGGACGCCCTGCTCGTCGCCGCGCAGCTGAACGCCGGATGGTGGGCGGCCGACGACTACTACGCCGACGACACCGCCCTCGGCGCCGTGCCCGCGCGGCTGCCGCAGCGCCTCACGCTGGTGATGTCGGCGATGGACCCGGTGCCGTCCGCCGGCGAGTTCACCCCGCCGCTGGACGAGGCCGTGGAGGGCGACGTCGTCCTGCGGATGCTCGGCTCGGCGGTCGGCCACCTGAAGCGCCACGCGTCCGCCGTGCAGGTCCAGCGGATCTGCTACTCCACCTTCGCCATGTTCGTGAGCTGGACGGCCTACGCGGCCTGGCGCGAGACCGGCGAGCACCCGCCCGCCTGGGAGTACCTGGCGGCGCGCCAGCACGACAGCTTCTACACCTCGATGACGCTCATCGACGTCGTCGGCGGCTACGAGGTCCCGGCCCACCTGTACTACGACCCGCGCGTCCGCCGCGCCGCCTTCCGGGCGGGGACGGCGAGCGTGATCGTCAACGACCTGCACTCGGTGGCCAAGGACGCCGCCGACGAGAACCCCGTCTGCAACCTGGTGCTGCTGATCGCCGCGGACCGGGGCTGCTCGGTGGAGGAGGCGACCGAGACCGCCGTGCGCCTGCACAACGACCTCGTCCGCGACTTCGAGGCCGGGCACCGGGAGCTCGCGGGCGTCCCGTCCCCCGAGCTGCAGCGGTTCCTGCGCGGGCTGCGGGCCTGGATGGGCGGCGGCTTCGAATGGCACGCCACCAACCCGCGCTACCGCGAAGGCGGCTGAATCCGCTGTTCCGGAGGTGTCCGGCGCCCGGCTTTACCGAACACCAGTGATCACCAGATCATGTTCGGTCGCACGGCCGGCGTTGACGGCATTACCACATCGAGTCAAGACGGAAGCCAAGAATCGTCCGATGTGGGAGCGTGATCCGGCACGGCCGTGCCGGCGCGCACCGGAAAAGGCCGCCTGCATTACTCTCTCTGCGTCGCTGTATCCGGGGATGAAGCGAGGCGCACGGTGGAATTCCGTATTCTGCGCAAGAGGCTGGGCATCCGGGCGGAGAGCGGAGAATCCATCGCCGTGCCCCACTCCGGCGCCCGCGGGCTGCTGGTGACGCTGCTGATCGAGGAGGGCCGCCCCGTCCCGGCCGACGTGCTCGTCGAGCGGCTCGCCTCCCCCTCCGGCGTGCCGGATCCGGCCGCGGCGCTCACCCGGGCCGTCGGCGCCGCGCGGCTCTCGCTCCCGCCCGGCCGGCTCGTCACCGAGAACGGCGGGTACCGGCTCGTCCTGGACGAGGACGACGAACTCGACCTGACCCGGTTCCGGTCGCTCGCCGCCCGCGCACGGCGGCTGCGCGCCTCCGACGCCGCCGCGGCGATCGCCGGCTACGAGCGCGCGCTGGGGCTGTGGGGCGGGGAGCCGCTGGGCGACCTGCCCGCCGCCGGCGCCATGGACGCGACCCGGCGGGCCCTCGTCGGCGAGCGCGGCCAGGTGCGCGAGGAGTTAGCCGAGGTGCGGCTCTCCCAGGGCCGGCACCGCGAACTCATCGGGCCCGCGCGCGGCTGGGTCGCGCAGGAGCCGGCGAACGAGCACCTGCGGAGCCTGCTGATGCTCGCGCTGCACCGGGCCGGGCGCAAGCACGAGGCGCTCCGCCTGTACGAGGAGGCGGAGGACCTGCCGACGCCGGGCGGGCCTGGGCCCGCCCTCCGGCGGACGGCCGGCCAGATCGGCCGCGACGACCCGGGGCTGGACTACCGGCCCCGCCCCGCGCTGGTGCCGCTGCCCGCGGACCTGGCCGCCGACCTGGCCATCGACACCCTCCAGGCCTCCCCCGCCCGCATCTACGACTACTTCCTCGGCGGCAAGGACAACTACGCCGTCGACCGCGCGGCCGCCGAGGAGATCATGAAGACGGTGCCCGACGCCCCCGCCGCGGCCCGCGCCAACCGCGACTTCCTGACCCGCGCCGTCCGCCACCTGGCGGCGCAGGCCGGCATCCGGCAGTTCATCGACGTCGGGACCGGCCTGCCCACGCAGGGCAACGTCCACGAGATCGCCCGCGACGCCGCTCCGGACGCCCGCGTGGTCTACGTCGACCACGACCCCGTGGTGCTCGCGCACGGCCGCGCCCTGCTGGAGGGCAGCCCCAGCGTCGCGGTCGTCGAGGGCGACCTGCGCCGCCCCGAGGAGCTGCTGGCCGACCCCCGGCTGAACGAGCTGATCGACTTCGGCGAGCCCGTCGGCCTGCTGCTGGTGGCCGTCCTGCACTTCGTGCACGACGATGACGACCCCGCCGGGCTCGTCGGGCGCCTCGCCCGCCGGCTGCCCTCCGGCAGCCACGTGGTGATCTCCCACGGCTACGACGGCGGCATGGACCCCGGCGACACCGAGCACTCCCGGGCCGTGTACCGCAGGTCGAAACTGCCGATCTACTCGCGCGGCCCCGAGGAGGTGGCCCGCTGCTTCGCCGGGCTGGAGATCCTCGACCCCGGCGTCGTGTGGGTCCCGCAGTGGGGCCGCCCGCGCCCCGCGGGGCCGGCGCCGGACCCGCGGTGGTGCCACTTCATCGGGGCCGTCGCCCGCAAGCCCTGACCGGTTCCCCCTCACCCCGCCCCGCAGGCGATCACGGTCGGCAGCTCGGCGAACCCGCGCACGTACGGCGAGTTGACCCGCCGGGCCCGGGGCTCGTCGATGTCGTAGTCGCCGGTGCGGGCCGCGAGCTCCTCCAGGGCGACCCGGGCCTGCAGCCGGGCCAGGTGCGCGCCGATGCAGTAGTGCCGCCCCGACCCGAAACTGATCTTGGCGTTGGTGTCGCGGTCCAGGTCGAAGCGGTCGGGATCGGCGAAGGCGCGCGGGTCGCGGTTCGCGGCACCGATCACCAGCAGCATGCGGGCCCCGGCCGGGACGGTCACGCCGTGCAGCGTGAACTCCGCGGTCACCGTCCGCCCGTCGGCCTGCGCCGGGGCCTCCAGCCGCAGCGTCTCCTCGATCCAGTCGCCGATCCGCCCGAACGCCCCGGACGGCCGGTCCAGATGCCGCCAGGCGCAGTGCCAGGCGTTCGAGATCAGGTGGGTGGCCGTCTCGTTCCCGGCCGCGATCAGGATGAACAGCACCCCCATGATCTCGGCCTCGGTCAGGTGGTCGTCGCCGTCGGCGGCGTCCAGCAGCGCCGACGCCAGGTCGTCGCGGCGCCGCGCCCGGCGCTCGGCGAGCAGACCGTGGAAGTAGCCCACCAGGGCCGAGAGCGCCCCGCGGCCCGCCTCGGTCACGTCCCGGACGCCCTGCTGGTGGTGGACGATCGCGTCGGCCAGCCGCCGCAGCTCGCCGCGGTCGGACTCCGGGACGCCGACCAGCTCGGAGATGACGTCCATCGGCAGCAGCGCCGCGTAGTCGGCCACGAGGTCCAGTTCCGCGCCGCCCGGGCCCGCGCCGTCCAGCGCCCGGTCCAGGTGGCCGCGCGCGATGCCGCGGACCCGTCGCTCGAGCGCGGCGACGCGGCGCGGGGTGAACGCCTTCGCCACGAGCCCGCGCATCCGGGTGTGCTCGGGCGGGTCCATCGCGAGGAACGACGCGTGCGTCCGCGCCTCCGGCCCCCACACCGACGGCTCCAGCAGGATCCCGTTCGCGCTGGAGAAGCGCCGGAAGTCCCGGAATGCCGCGGTCACGTCCGCGTGCCGCGACAGGACGAAGAAATCCTCCTCGTCATTTCTGTAGACCGGCGCGTCCTCCCTCAACTGCGCGTAGACCGGATACGGGTCCTGTTGAATTCCGAAGTCGTACAGGCTGTACCGCACACCCATCGCAGCCTCCTACCGCCATCGAAAGCCGCACGCCGGTCAGCATTCGCTTACGGCGTCCTTCCCCCCAACCCCAGCACATCGCGAAGGGCGCCATGTGACCGATTACGGCCATCCGGCGGTGGACCGTGCCACAATTCCCACGCTCGAATGGCCGCGTCACGACCGAAGGCGGCGGGACGCGGGCCGGGGCGGGCGGGGGCGCGGCGAGCGGTCAGCCGGCGGGCTTGTCGCGGAGGCGCCCGACCGGGTGGGGCCCGTCGGTCTCCAGGCGGTACTCGTCGCCGAACTTGGCGCGGTGCTCGTCGATGACGCGCTCCTGCGGCGGCCGCTCGGCGTTGATCTTGTCCTGGTACTCCTCGAAGCGGCGGTGCGCCTCCTGGACGTAGCCGGTGCCGAGGGTCGTGTAGTCGATCTGCGTGGCGAGCAGTTCGCGCACGTACTGCTTGTTCGGCTCGAAGGTGACCGGCTCGGGAAGCATGGGGGCGAGGATGCTCTCGGGGTCGCGGCCGTCGTGGCGGCGCATCAGGTCGCAGGCGATCCGCAGGTGCTCCAGCTCCATGTTCAGGTGCAGCTCCCAGATGTCCTTGACGCGCGGGTCGGACTCGGTCCGCATGAACGAGTAGTACAGGTAGCACTCGTTGTACTCGTGGTTGACGAGGCGCTCCCACCAGGTCTCCCCGGGGTCGACCAGCGACTCGTAGTGGGTGACGTGCTCCTCTTCGATGAGGCCGATGTCCTGGTAGAGCTGCCGCGCGATGGGCTCCATGTACATGGGGCCGACGTTCATGTAGAAGTTCATCGTCTGCTGCTCGGCCGCCATGATCGTCAGCGCGTGCAGCTTGGAGATCGGCGCGGCCGCCTCGCGGTCGTAGGGCTCGCGGACGTTGTCGAACGGGTGGCGGTGCTGGAGGTGGCCGGGCCGTCCCGGCATCACCTCGGTGAGCTGGTCGACGATCTTCTCGGCCCGGCGGTGCTCGATCATCTCGTACAGGTTGGCGTACCGGTACAGGTGGTCGAAGTCCTCCAGCAGCCCGAACTCGTAGGCCTGCTTCAGGTAGGGGTCGGGCTCCTGGCGGGCGACCCAGCCGGTCAGGTCGACCGCGACCTGCTCGTAGCTGATGGTGGTCTCCAGCACCGACGCCTGGCCGGGCAGCAGCCAGTTGACCACCTTCTGCTGCTGCTGCTCGATGTTGCGGACCTGGGCCAGCTGCTGCTTGACCTCCAGGTCGGGGCAGATGCGGTTGAAGTGGTGGCTGAACATAATCGCCTCCACCTCGATGCCGTTCATCGCGATGATGCGGCACTTGGTGTAGGGATCGGACTTGTCGGGGTCGACGGGCGCCACGTCCAGCTGCGCCCAGTTGCGCAGCTGGTCGTCCAGCGGGATGCCGCGGTGTTCGAGCGGGTTGAAGGCCACCAGGCTCGTCCCTTCCTGTGCGGGGCGGTTCGGGCTGACGCCCGGGGCGCGTACCCGAAGCGATCCGTCCCGCACCTCGCGGCACCGTCCGATTCCAAGATTGGTCCGGCGTTGACCGAAGCCCGGCGGGAAGAAGCCAGAGCCACCGGTATGGGGCCTCCCTCCCTGGGTACGGCCCGCCGCATCGCCCACCCACCGCGCCGTTCGGCGCTCCGCGCCAGGCCGCGGCCGAGCGAGAAAGCGAGAGAGGCCATGCGGACCACACCCGCCGACACCGGGACCACCGAGGACGTCGTCGACCTGCTGCGCGCGCAGCACGGCCGGATCAGGGACCTGTTCGACGAGGTCATGAACTCCGAGGGCGCCGAGCGCAGGGACGCCTTCCGGCAGCTGGTCAAGCTGCTGGCGATCCATGAGACCGCCGAGGAGGAGATCGTCCACCCCGTGGCCCGGCGCCTGCCCGGCGGCGACGGCATCGTGGACGACCGGCTGGCCGAGGAGCGCGAGGCCAAGGAGCTGCTCGCCGAGCTGGACGGTATGGACCCCGGCGATCCGCGCTTCCTCAAGTCGCTCGACAAGCTCCGCGTGGACGTGCTGACCCATGCCCGCGCCGAGGAGCGCTACGAGTTCGACCGGCTCAAGGACGAGCTGAGCCCCGCCCAGCTCAGGGGCTTCGCCGCCGCCGTCCGCGCGGCGGAGGCCACCGCGCCCACGCGCCCGCATCCCGGAGTGGAGTCCGCGACCAAGAACATGCTCGCCGGGCCGCTCGCCGCGGTGACCGACCGCGTCCGCGACATGATCCGCGCTGCCCGCGACAAGAGCTGACCCGGCCGTTCAGCGCGGCGGCCGGAGGTCCGTGCAGCCGTGCCGCTCGACGGCGCGCCCGGCGAAGGCGCGCAGTGCGGCCCGCAGGAACGACTTCGTCGGGGCGGCGTACTCGGTCGCGTCGACCAGGAACAGCGCCCGCGCGGTGTGCCCCGGGCAGCGTGCCGTGGCCCAGGCGCTGTGGGTGTCGAGGCCGGAATCGGCCTTCAGGCCGTAGCGGCCGCCATGCCCGCCGTCGTACCGGGTGGTCCGCAGCCTCTGCGCGTACGGGCCGTAGTTCGCCTGGAAGTGGTACGCCGCCGCGGAGAAGGCCACGGTCTTGCCGAGCACGCACTCCTCGACCGGCGCGCTCCCCCCGCCGTCCGTCCACTTGATCCAGTTGACCTCGCCCCGGTCCACGGCGGTGGCGACCGGGATGCCCGCGCAGGTGCCGCCGGCGTTCTCGGGGGCCGTCTCCCCGGTCGGCCTCGGCACGGGCGGCACCGGGCCGCCGGGTCTGGCGGCGCAGCCGTAGTGGCGGGCGGCCCGCACCGCGGTGGCGGTGACGAGCCGGGCCACCTGATGCGCCTTCGCGGGATCCGCGAGCGTCTCCTGTGAGGCCGCGGACACCAGGACGGACGCGGGCCGGTTGGCACAGGGCAACACCACGGCGGTGTTGCGCAGATCGGTGTAGCCCTCCCAGCCGCCGCCCAGCGCCACCGGCAGTTCGCCGGAGCCGCGGTGCAGCCGGGTGAAGAACGCTCCGGGAGCGCCGGTGTTGTCCAGCGTGTCGGCGACGTCGCCGATGGTGAGGCTGAGGTCGGCGACCGTGCACCGCTCCCATCGCAGGGCGTCGTCCGCGATGTGCTCGTCGCGTCCGAGACCGCTCGCCTCGTGGCCGGTGAGGACGGCGGACTCGGCCTCGGGGACGAGCCCCTGGCAGAAGCCGGCGAGCGCGTCCCGGTAGCGCCAGTCCCTGCCGGTGTCGCTGAGCCGGTACCAGGCGAACACGGCGACGGCGATCGCCACCAGCGGCACCACTCCGAACAGCCCCGCTCGCCGCAACCCCGGCATCCCGCTCCGCGCCCCGCTTCCGGTCGGCCGCAACACCCTCCGGCGCACGACACAAAGCCCTCTTCCTATCGGCACCGGCACCCGCCGTCAACAGTCCGCTGGGCGCGACGACCCCCGCTGAGTACCGCACCGGACGGACCTGAGTAGCCGCACGGATCGATCAAGCGTCCGGGGGGCTGTTCACTGAAGTCGTGACCACAGAGAACACCGCTGCCGTCTCCCGGAAGCGCTCGGGCTGGCGCGTGGCCGCGGCGATCGCGCTCGCCCTGCTGCTCCCCGCCACCGCGCTCGCCTGGATCTGCGTGCTCGCGACCCCCGAGTACGGCCGGTGCCTCACCTACGGGGAGCAGTGCGATCCGGCCTCCGGCATCCTCATGCCCATCGCGTGGTGGTCCTTCTGGGCCAGCGCCGCGGCCGGCGTCACCGCCCTGATCCTCCGCTCCTCCTGGACGGCGACCCGGCGAATCCACCCGATCCTGGTCACGGGACAGGTCGTGCTCGCGATCGTGACCCCGGCAGCCGTGATCGCCAGTGGATGAAGCCCGGACCGGCCGTGTCGTGTGACGCAGGTCACGGGAACCTGAATGTTCCGGCGAACAGTCCCCGCATGTGGAGATGAGTTTGCGTACCCGGGTTCACGCCGGGGATCCGGATGCGTTCAGAGAACTGTTCGACGAACAGGTGCGCTCGGTCTACAACCACGCCTTCCGCCTGACGGGGAACTGGGCGACGGCGGAGGACGTGGTGTCCCTGACCTTCCTGGAGTCATGGCGCCTTCGCGAGAGGGTCGACGTCGAGGCGGAGGGGTCGCTGCGTCCCTGGCTGCTGGGCATCGCCACCAACGTCGCCCGCAACGTGCGCCGCGCGGCCAGGCGGCACGACGGCGCGCTGGCGCGGCTTCCGAGGAGCGACACGGTCCCGGACTTCACCGACGAGGCCGCGGGCCGCATCGACGATCGCGAGCGGCTCGCCCTGATGCGCGCGGCGCTGGCGGCGCTGCGCGAGCCCGAGCGCGAGGTGCTGGCGCTGTGCGTCTGGTCGGGGCTCGGCTACGCCGAGGCCGCCGAAGCGCTCGGCGTGCCGGTCGGCACGGTGCGCTCCCGGCTGTCGCGCGCCCGCAGGAAGCTCGACGGCCTCACCACCGGAGGCGCCCGGCCGCCCGCAGAAGACCGGGAACCGCCTTCCGGCCACGGACAGCAAGAGGGTGACCGCGAGATCGCGGTCCGGTCCGCTCAGGAGAAGACCCGATGAATTCCACACCGATCCAGCCGAACCCGGACGAGCGTGAGGAGCTGGCCCGGCTGCTGCCGGTGCCGGCGGAGCGGGATCTGCCGGGCGACCGCCGCCAACGACTCCAGGAGTTCGTGATGAGCGAGATCCAGCAGGACCTTCGATCGGCCGAGCAGGCTCCGCGCCGCCCCTCCAGGCGGCGTCCCCTCCTCCTCGCCGCGGCGAGCACCGCGATCGCCGCGGCGGCCGCCGCGGTGGCGATCGGCGCCGTCGGCGCCGGAGGGGCCCGGAAGCCGGACGAGGGCCCGGGGGCGTCGGCCCCGTCCGGCCGGGAGGTCCTGCTCGTGGCCGCCACCACCGCGGCGAAGACGCCGGCGGGAGGCGGCGCGTACTGGTACGTCAGGACGGTGTCCACCGCTCGCGAGGGCGGCGCCCGTACCTCGCTGGAGAGCTGGACCGGGCGCGACGGCCGGGTCTGGTGGAAGGGAGAGAAGACGGGCGGCAAGGTGGTCCCGCTGACCCGTCCCGCCCCGTTCCGGCTCGGCGGCCCCGGCGTCACCCTCGCCCAGCTCCAGAGCCTTCCGAGCTCTCCCGGCGCGCTGAAGGCGCGGATCGCCGCCGACGTGGAGCGCGGCGGCATCGAGACCAGTGCCGGCCGCCCCGACGCCGCCGCGCGGGAGCGCTCCGTCTTCGACGGGCTGCTCTCCCTCGTCTCCCAGCTCCCGGCCCCGCCGAAGGTCCGCGCCGCCGCCTTCCGCGCGATCGCCGCCTATCCGAACGTCCAGGACCTCGGTGCGGTCAAGGGCGGGCAGGGCCTGTCGATCTCCTTCGGCGGAGGAGGGGACGCGCACCTGGTCGTCGATCCGAAGACGTCCCGCATCACCGACACCGACTTCTTCGTCTCGGCGGACGGCGCGCGGGTCACCGTCCCCGGCGGCGCCGCGATCACGGCCGAGTGGACGGACCGGGCGCCCAGGTAGCGCCCCCCGCACGCGGAGACCGTCTGGACCTGCATGATCGGGGGATCATGCAGGTCCACGGGACGGGGGCTACTCCCCGGCGGTCTCCGCGGCCTCGGCGGCGGCGCGGGACTCGATGATCTCCTGCTCGGCCCGGGTGTGGCCCTCGATGATGATCCGGACGACCTCCTCGGGGTCGTCGGTGAGGTGGATCAGGTCGATGTCCTGCGGCGAGATCTTGCCGGAGGTCAGCATCGACTCCTTGACCCAGTCGAGCAGGCCGCCCCAGAACCTCGTGCCGACCAGCACGATCGGGAACCGGGTGATCTTCTTGGTCTGGACGAGCGTGATCGCCTCGAACAGCTCGTCCAGCGTCCCGAAGCCGCCCGGCAGGACGACGAAGGCCTGCGAGTACTTCACGAACATCGTCTTGCGGACGAAGAAGTACCGGAACTCCAGGCCGATGTCGAGGTGGTCGTTCAGCTTCTGCTCGAACGGCAGCTCGATGCCGAGGCCGACCGACAGGCCCCCGTTCTCGTCGCAGCCCTTGTTGGCCGCCTCCATGATCCCCGGCCCGCCGCCGGTGATCACGGCGTAGCCGGCCTCGTGCAGGCGGGCGCCGATGTCGACCGCGAGCTCGTACTCGGGCGAGTCCGGCTTGGTGCGGGCGCTGCCGAAGACGCTGACGGCCTTCGGCAGCTCGGCGAGGAGGCCGAAGCCCTCGACGAACTCCGCCTGGATCCGCAGCACCCGCCACGGGTCGGCGTGCACCCAGTCGACCGGGCCGCGGCCGTCCAGGAGCCGCTGGTCGGTCGTGGTCGGGGGGACGGCCTTCCCCCGCAGCATGGCCGGCCCCTGCCGGCGCGAGCGGGAATTCACTTCCGATGTCATGAGGCCACGGTAATGGGACCCTCCAGCCACGTGCGCATTCGTTGCTCGCACTCGGCGATGAGAGGGATCTCGACGTACTCGTCCCGCGTGTGCGCGAGGGTCGGCTCGCCAGGGCCGTAGTTGACGGCCGGGACGCCGAGCTCGGCGAAGCGGGCGACGTCCGTCCAGCCGAGCTTCGCGCGGACCTCCGCGCCGCTCGCCGCGGCGAACGCGGCGGCGGCCGGGTGGTGCAACCCCGGGCGGGCGGCCGACGCGCCGTCGGTGACCGTCACCTGGAAGCCGGCGAAGGTTTCCCGCAGGTACGCCTCCGCGTCGGCGAGGGACTTGTCAGGCGCGAACCGATAATTCACGGTGACGACGCACTCGTCCGGGATGACGTTCCCGGCGACGCCTCCCGAGATGAACACAGCGTTCAGGCCCTCGTGGTACTCCAGCCCGTCCACGACCGGGCGGGACGGCTCGTAGGCGCGCAGGACGTCCAGGATCGCCCCCGCCGAGTGGATCGCGTTCGACCCCATCCAGGCGCGCGCGCTGTGCGCCCGCTCCCCCGTCGCGGTGACCTCGACGCGCATCGTGCCCTGGCAGCCGCCCTCGATCAGCCCGCCGGTCGGCTCCATCAGCACCGCGAAGTCGCCCGCGAGCAGCTCCGGCCGTGCCTGCGCGAGGTGCCGGAGCCCGTTGCGCGCGGCCTCGACCTCCTCGCAGTCGTAGAAGACGTAGGTGACGTCGCGGCTGGGCCGGGCGACGGTCGCGGCGAGCCGCAGCGCGACCGCGACGCCGCTCTTCATGTCGGTGGTGCCGCAGCCGTAGAGCCGGTCGCCCTCCACGCGGGACGGGAGGTTGCCGTTCAGCGGGACGGTGTCGAGGTGCCCGGCCAGCACGACCCGTTCGGCCCGTCCGAGATCGGTGCGCGCGACGACGTTGTTGCCGACGCGCTCCACCGCCAGGTGCGGCAGCGCGCGCAGCGCCTCCTCGACGGCCCCGGCCAGGGGTTCCTCCCCGCCGCTCACCGACTCGATGTCGACGACCGCCGCCGTCAGGTCCGCGACGTCCGAGTACAGATCAAGCCCCATGGTCGAAGGTTATCTATCATCGCGTCCGTGGAGATGCCCGTACTGGAGTGCGCCGTCCATTGGGCGCGTCCCGCCGACGAACCCCGGATGCGCGACCTCCTCGACGACGGGGAGCGCGCCCGCTACGACCGGTTCATGCGCGCCGAGGACAAGGCCCGGTTCGTCACCGGGCGGTTCCTCGCGCGCACGGTCCTCGCCGAGGCCACCGGCCGGGCCCCGCGCGACCTGCGCTTCACCACCGACTGCCGCCTGTGCGGCGACGCGCACGGCAAGCCGCGCCTGCCCGGCAGCGGCCTGGACTTCTCGCTCTCCCACTCGGGGGACCGCGTCCTGCTCGTCGTCGTCGAGGGCGCCGAGGTCGGGGCGGACGTGGAGCAGGAGAGCGACCGCGACATCGACGGCCTCTCCCGGATGGTCCTCACCGCCGCCGAATCGGAGGCGCTGAAGGCCATGACCGACCGGAAGCGCGGTTTTCACGTCTACTGGAGCCGGAAGGAGGCCCTTCTGAAGGCCACCGGCCACGGCCTGGCCGCGCCGATGACCGCCATCCACGTGTCCGGCCCGGACGAGCCCCCCGAGGTGCTGGGCTGGGAGGGCGAGGCGGCCGTCTCGCCCGTCCGCCTCGCCGACCTGGACGCGGGCCCCGGCTACGCCGCCTCGGCCGCCGTCCTCACCGACCGCCCCCTCGACGTCGCCGAGTTCCCGCTCAGGTGTTGATGCCGTGGTCGCGGAGGATGTCGTTGAGGGACGCCTTGTCGTGGCGCTGCCCCTCCTCCAGCCGCTTGAGGATCAGCACCGCCGGGAGCCCGAACGTGCCTCCCTTGAACTCCTTGTAGCGGGTGCCGCCGACCGCGACGCACCAGTCGGGGATGCGCCCGCGGCTGATCTCCTCGCCCGTCTCCACGTCGATGACCGGCATGGACGCCGACAGGTTCGTCCCCGACCCGACGACGGCGCCGCGCCCCACCCGCGCGCCCTCGACGATCATGGACCGGCTGCCGATCATCGCCTCGTCCTCGATGACCACCGGCTTGGCGTTCGGGGGCTCCAGCACGCCGCCGATGCCGACGCCGCCCGACAGGTGGACGTTCTTGCCGACCTGCGCGCACGACCCCACGGTGGCCCACGTGTCGACCATCGTCCCGGAGTCGACGTAGGCGCCGATGTTGGTGAACGACGGCATCAGCACCACGCCCGGCGCCAGGTGGGCCCCCCACCGCGCGATGGCGCCCGGCACGACGCGCACGCCGTCCAGCCGCGTCTTCAGCGGGATGCGGTCGTGGTACCGGAAGTCGCCCACCTGCGAGCGCGCCATGCCGAGGACCTTGAAGCTCAGCAGGATCGCCCGCTTGGCCCGCTCGTCGACGACGACCTCGTCGGTCGCGGGATCGATCCGGGCGACGCGGGCCTCCCCCGCGTCGAGCTGGTCGACGGCGGCCACGATGGCCGCTCGGGCCTCGGCGTCGTCCGGCGTCAGCTCGGCGCGCCGCTCCCACAACTCGTCGATGCCGCCGGAGATCGGGCTGGTGAACGTTTCGGTCATGCCTCCTGAGCTTACTGGTGGCCATCTCCCAGTACTGTCTTCGCGTGGCTGTTTGGGCGAGGTTGAAGGCGCGCCCCGATGAGGGGGCGAGCGGCGGGCGCCGCCGGCGCGGCGTCCGCTGGGCCGCGGTCCTGTGCGTCGTCGTGCTGCTGGCGGGCGTGGGCGTCTACGTGGCGTTCCAGCGGATGCGCCCGTACCTGCACGGGTCCGGCTGCGAGGTGCGCACGAGCCTCGGCAAGATGCCGCTCGACCTGGAGCAGGGCGCGAACGCCGCCACCATCGCCGCCGTCGCGTTCCGCAAGCAGCTCCCCGAACGCGCCGTGGTGATCGCCTACGCGACCGCGATCCAGGAGTCGCACATCCACAACCTGCCGAACGGCGACCGCGACTCGGTGGGCATGTTCCAGCAGCGCCCGTCCCAGGGCTGGGGCACGCCGGACAAGCTCCGCGACCCCGTCCAGGCCACCAGCAAGTTCTTCGACGCCCTCGTCAAGGTCAAGGACTACCTCGACCGCGACCTGCACGACGCGGCGCAGAAGGTGCAGCGCAGCGCCGACGGCCGCGCCTACGCCCAGCACGAGCCCGACGGCAAGCTCCTCGCGACCGCCTTCACCGGCCGCGAGCCCGCCACGGCCCGCTGCTGGTACCCGCCCGACAAGAAGACGACGTCCCGCCGCCCCGAGGCGCTCCTGGAGATGCGCCGCGCCTTCGGCAGCCGCCTGAAGGTCGGCGGCCCCGGCCCCCTCAAGGCGGGCTCCCCGTCCGACCCGAAGTCGTGGAACTCGATCCAGGTCACGAACCCCCGCTCGGGCTGGGCCGTCGCGAGCTGGGCCGTCACCCACGCCCAGGCCTACGGCCTGACCGAGGTCCGCTACGCGGGCAAGCACTGGCAGTCCAAGGCCGGCCACGACGGCTGGACGGACGACAAGCAGGCCGCCCAGACCACCGTCATCGTCCAGTAGCTCGGGGGCCGCTATTCCAGCCAGGCCCCGTCGCGCATGATGACTCGGCCGCGCAGCTCCGGCTCGCCGCGCCAGGCGCGCACGACCTTCGGCACTACGCGCACATACAGATAGGGGTCCTTCTCCGCGCGCGGGTCCCATCCGAATTTGGCGGCGAAGGCCTCCGCCGCGTCTTCGGGCACGTTCCGGTCCGGGAAGCACTCTGCCTCGCCCTGGAGAAGCACCACGTCGAAGGTGTCCGGCAGCCCTAGCCGCACGCGGGGCTCCTCGCGGACGTTCCGAGCAGTCGCGGAACCGGCACCGGTGCACAACCACACCGCTTCGCCGTCCCATATGAACCACAGCGGCACCTGGTGCGGGCCGTGATCAGGGTGTGCCGTCGACACCCACACATCCCGCTCGCTGACGAGCCGCTCCAGGGTGTCGCGCCTACGTTCCGCCACCTGGCGGCCGACTATGCCCGTGGTCCGCATGAGCGCCGACCTTAGCCAGCAGACTCAAGGCGCGCATGAGGCGAGAGACCTACTCCCAGCGACCGAGAAACCCTCAGCCTCAGTCTTGTCGGCCTATCGCGGGCGTATCGAAAAGCGCATACGCCGCCGCAACAGTCCTTCGTCTTCGGTGGGGGCACGGACCACAGCGGTTCGTGCCGGGGGCCGTTTCCCCGGCTTCGGAAGGCGAACACGAAAAGGAAACGCGTGGTGTCGCACAAGAACGTCCGCCCGCTGCTGAAGGCCGGTCTCGCCGCCGGTCTCGCCATGACGATGGCGGCACAGGCCGCGCCCGCCACCGCCGCCCCGGCGCAGGCCGGGAACGTGCAGAAGGCGATGGAGGAACTGGCCGGGACTCCCGGGGTCGTGGGGGCCGTCGGCGGGGCCTACCTCGACGGGAAGGCCGTCGGGCAGGGCAGCGGGGGCTCGCGCCTGCTGGACGGAGAGGGCGGACAGATTCCGGCGAACGCCCGCTTCCGGATCTGGTCGCAGACCAAGCAGATGGTGGCCACCGTGGTGCTGCAACTGGTCGAGGAGGGCCGGCTGGGCGTGGACGACAAGCTCGGCGACCTGCTGCCGGAGGTGGCGGAGAAGGATCTGGTGGAGCGGGCCGACGAGATCACGGTCCGGCAGATGATCCGGCACACCTCCGGCATCCCCGACTGGTACGCCGGAAAGCCGAAGCCGGACGGGAGCGAGGGAGACGACCCCGCGTTCGACGTGTTCGACTTCACGACCCCCTACCAGCCGCTCGATCTGGTGAGGTGGAGCCGCGCCCGGCCCCGGACCGGGGAACCGGGCGAGAAGTGGACCTACTCCAACACCAACTACACCCTCCTCGGCATGATCATCGAAAGGGCGACCGGCCACGACCTGGGCACCGAGCTGCACGATCACCTGTTCGGCCCGCTTGGGATGACCAAGTCCTACCTCATGGTCGCGCCGCCGGACGGCGTCGTGGGGCCGCACGGCCACGGCTACTATCCCGACGCCGAGGGGAGGCTGCGCGACGTGGACCGGTTCAACGCCGGCTACACCGGCGGGGCCGGCGGGGTGGTCTCCACCGCGCGCGACGTCAGCGTCTTCCAACGGGCGTTCAACCAGGGCAGGCTGCTGCCGCCGGAACTCCAGCGAGTCCTGACCGACCGGCTGCCCGGCGACTCGCGCCTCCAGGGCAAGCGCCGGAGCAGTTGCGTCGACGATTTCTACATCGTGGGCGGGCTGGCCCCCGGCTCCATCGCCTTGACCTTCTACTCAGAAGACGGCCGCCGCCAGTTCGCGATGTCGCTCACCCTGAGCGCCAAGCCCAGCGCCGTGGAGTTCGACGCGGGCAAGGCCGTGGAGGCCGCCTTCTGCCCGTCGAAGCCGTCATGATGACCGCGTGGCCCCCTTCCCAGTTCGGAACGCCAAGCCTGAACAGGCCGTGCCCGCCGGTCGGATGGGCTACGACCTCGACGCGGGGCGGCTGCTGCTTCACACCGTCCAACCGGTCGAGGCGTTGGAGACCCTGCTCACGACGGGCACACTGAGGCCGGACCCGAAGCTGGCTGAGGAAGCGTTCGCGGACGCCTACGCCTGGATCTACCGCATGATGGCGGCCCGCCTACCGACCAGCGGAGACGGTGCACTGTGGTTCTGGGCACGCACCCATCGCAAGCATCTGGTCGAAGCCTGTCGCCACTCGCGCGGCCAGGTGCTGCTCACCTGCCGGGTCCCGCGCGACCGGGTGCTCCTCTCCCACTTCGACGAGTGGCATCTGGTCCTGAACAGGGGCCTGGGGATGCCGAGGCGCCCTGGCGAGTCCGAGGACGACGCGTTCGCCCGCTGGGAGGAGACGTACGACGAGTTCGACGCCCGCCTCCGCGCGACAGGTATGCGCGACACCCCGATCCGGGAGTGGCCCACCGACCTGCGGAACGAGATCGAGAAGTCCTGGGAATGCATCCTCGACCGAGGCAACTACGGCCCGTTCGAATGCTGGCAGGGCACCGCCCACGCCCTGAACGCCGACGAAGTGCTGGAAGCCGTCCGGATCACCTGACCGCCCGAATCCGCCGAGCGGCAGCGAGACGACCCACGGGGCACACAAGGTCTCGGGGGTTGAAGGCGCTTCGAGAGGCGCAGGCTAGTCTTCGGCGCCATGACCGAGCAGCAGGAACAGCGCACCGTCGAGGCCAAGTTCGAGATCACCGACTTCGACGAGAGCGTGTACGAGGAGCCTTCCGAGGGGCCCAAGATGACCCGGGTCACGATCCGCAAGCGGTACCAGGGCGTGATCGACGGTACGGGCGTCGCGGAGGTGTTGACCGCCCAGGGAGAGGCGGGCGGCGGTTACGTGGCGTCCGAGCGGATCGAGGGGACGCTCGACGGGCGACAGGGCACGTTCGTCATCCAGCATTTCGGGCTCGCCGACGGGGACGAGCAAAGCAGCCACGGCAGCATCGTCCCCAACTCCGGAACCGGAGGCCTGGCCGGCATCTCCGGCCAGGCCATGGAACGTGAGTTCCAGGTGCTCACCCTCGCTTACACCCTGTAATTTCGCGGCGCACTCCAACTGGCGTACTAGGTTCGCCGGGCGTGGTCGGGGCAGAGCGTCTTGATCCACGCCTGGCCGGTCTCACTGCCCGGCTCGCCGCACACCTCGCAGGTGCGACGCGACTCTTCCCGGGCGGCCCCGAGAATCGCACTGACCCGGCTGCCGAGTTCCCGGTCGATGCCCAACTCCCCAGTGACGGGGTCGACGTACCCGCCCAGGTTGACGTCCAGCATCCCGTACTTCTCCTTGACCTGGGCCACCTGGTAGTTCGGCAGCACAGCGAGGAGTTCGGCGTGGGTCCGCATCAGGATGTCGCGCCACCCGGGCCCGACAAAGTCGAGGTACTCGGGAATCTGCCGGTCGGCCACGTTCGTCATGGATCCGATTCTGCCCCTAGTGCACCGCCGAGGCCCTCCCATTTTCAGCTCATTAGGGGCGTAGCGCCAAGCGCACCGCCCGGCATCTGCGGTCCCCGTTACCGGATGTCGTGGCCGGGGTTGGTCTCGTCGTACCGGTGCCGCGCCTCAGCGATGACGTCGCGATGAGTGAGGGACCAGTCGGCGAGTGCTTTGACCAGGTGGGTCAGGCTGGTCCCCGTCTCCGTCAGGCGGTAGTCGACCTGGGCCGGGACGGTCGGGTACACGGTGCGGAGAACGAGTCCGTCACGCTCCAGCCTGCGCACCGTGAGGGTGAGCATTCGCTGGGAGATGCCGTCGATCGCGCGCTGGAGCTCCCGGAAGCGCCGCGGCCCGCCCGCGAGTTCAACGACCACCAGTACCGACCACTTGTCCCCGATGCGGTCCAGGACATCGCGGATCCCGCAGTCCGGGTGGTCCGCCCGCCCGCAGGGATCGAGGGCCGCCGATGCGGCGGTTACCCCGGTGTGCGTGGGTGACATGAGACTGCCTCCTTGTGGCCGACGCGCGGGCAAATCAAGATCAAGCGTAGTTACCGAAGAGAACCACTACGGAAGTCGGGGACTGACATGATCTTGGTGACCGGAGCGAGCGGGAACCTCGGCTCGGCGACGCTCGCGGCGCTCAACGCCCGCGGCGCGAGCGCGACAGGCGGCAGCCGCACGCCCAAAGACGGGATGCGGCGCCTCGATTTCGACGACCCCACCGGCATGGACCTGGCCGGCATATCGACCCTGGTGCTGATCTCCGCCGGCTATGCCGAGGACGACCAGGTCATCGGGCGCCACAAGGCCGTCCTCGACGCCGCCGTCCGTGACGGCGTCCGGCACGTCATCTACACGAGCCTGACCGGCGCCGGCGACCACCTCGCTTTCGCACTGGCGCACCGCGCGACCGAAAGGCTCGTGCGCGCCTGCGGCCTGCCGTGGACGATCCTGCGCAACGGCCTGTACGCCGAACTCTTCGGCGGTCTGCTGATGTGGGCCGACGACGGGGTGGAGTCCGTGTTCGGCGACGGTGCTCTGGCCGCGGTCTCCCGCGCGGACCTCGCCGAGGCCGCGGCGATCGTCGCTGAGGATCCGGCACGGCACAGCGGGCGCACCTACGACCTGACCGGCACGCCGATCACGACAGCGCAGGTGGCCGAACGACTCGGAGTCCCCTACCGCGCCATCGGCCTGGACGATTACCGGCGCCTACTCCTGAACGAGATGCTGGGCTTGCTGCCGTTCCAGCCGCCCATGCTCGTCTCGATCGCGACAAGCATCCGGCACGGCTTCCTCGACGGCACCAGCCCCGACCTCGCCCACGTCCTCGGCCGCCCCATCCGAGACCCACTCGCTACAGCCGTCGCAGCCGCCTCCACCACAAAACCGGCAGCACCCCAATAACACCGACCAGCACGGCAACGAGATGAGTCCTCCCAGCAATCACCCTGGGAGGACTCACACGCGTCCCCACCCAGACCCCCACCAGAAGGCCACCTCACCAGCGGCGCACACCAACCCGGCGACAGGAACCCGCCACCTGAAAGCGCTATTCAATCCTGGCGAAAACGGCACCGAGCTTGTCCCAGCCAGCCTCTTCGACTCGCTCCAGCCTCCAGGTCTGGTTCCCGATGAGAAAGGTGTCTCCAGGACGGAGGATCAAGTCGCGCTCGCTATCGTCCTTGACGAACAGAGCAATCTCTGGAGGGCGCTCCTCAGTCCCCTTGCGCGCACCGACCAGACCGATTTTCATCTCGTTCTCGATGTAGGTCTGCGTACCCTGCTTCAGGCCGATTTCCTCGATCGCCATCGTCACTCCAGCACAGTAGTACACCGGATTCGACTCCTCACCCAGCCGCGGACACCAACCCGGCGACAGAAACCCAGCGTCTGGAGGCGCTATTCAATCCTGGCGAAAACGGCGCCGAGCCTTTCCCCCCCGGCCTCTTCGACTCGCTCAAGCCTCCAAGTCTGATCTCCGATCAGAAATGCATCTCCAGGATGAAGGGTCAACTCACGCTCACCGTCGTCCGTGACGGAGACGAGAACCTCCGGCGGCCTGTCGCCCTCCCCCTTGTACGCACTCATCAATCCAATTTCCAGCTCCTCATCGACATAGGTTTGCGTGCCCTGCTTCAGGCTAATTTTCTCGACCGCCATTCTCACTCCATCGTGGTGTAGCGCTGCCGCATGTTGGCTTTGAGTTCTTTGATCGTCATCGGATGGGGATGCGTTTTGTTCCAGGGGTTGTGCAGGTGGAACTTCCCCTGACTGTCGACCTTGGTGACCTCGTAGACGTGTTTCGCAATAAGCCTTTTCGGAAGGTGAGTCTCACCCTTGCTCAACTCACGGGTTCCAACGATTACAGGCCTGCCTTGGGAGAGATGGCCGGAGATCTCGTCCTGGAGGCGACGTTCCGCACTTCGCCCTTGATTGTCATAGCCGGTAGGAAATGCCGCCGCCTTGGCCGGGCGGCCTGTAATTATAGTGAGCAGTTCGGCGCGTTCCGCCGGGCCGGTGCCCTGGTTCAATCGCACGTAACCGGTCGGCGCGTCTCCGGAATTTCCCCGCTCTTTCCAGAATCTGTTCGCCCGGTCCCTGCGCTCAGGACTCCACATCTGATCCAAGCCAGCGATCGCCTTCTCCATAATCGGCGCCCAGGCCGCTTTTGCCGACGTAATCGCAGCGAATGCGGGCATATGCGGGCGATCATTCTTGATCGGCAGATCAGGCGTCACCGTGAGCGTGATCGATTTTCCAGTCGGTTCGTAGCGCTGCCTGGACTTCGAATATTCTGCCTGGTGAAAGCGAACTTCGTAGTTGCCGTCTTCGGTTTCTCGCACACAGTTCCGGATGACCTCAGGATATTTCTCTGCGATCGCCCCCAGGGGGGCAATGATGCCACAATCGCCAAGGATTCCCTGTTTTGCCTGCTCCCGGGAAAGTTCACCGTTGAACAGCGGTATACGGCTACCGTCAGCACGCTCTAGTGGCGTGCCATAACGGTCAGGAACATACTCCGGCCTCTCCCTGGGGTCCTGGAAGTTCGGGCGATCGACCGTACCCTCGAGTTCTTTCGACTCAGCAGTTCGATCCAGCTTGGCGGCGAACTGCTTCAGCCGATCCGATATTCCACGCTCGAGGACATCATCGTCGAACTCGGCCGCGCTCCTGTCGTCGTCGGCTGATTCTTCACCGGAGATCCTCCCGTCCGGATCGTCTGCCGCGTCGTCCGAGCCGTTGGAGGTCTTCAGACCGTCCGTCCCACTGGTCGAATCCACACTGAGGTGGTCACCGAGCAGCCCTCTCAGCTCACTCGGCTGATCTGGGGAGCCCGGGTTGTCGGCCGGCAGGGTGTGCGGCCGTTTTGAGGAAGCGGGGTCGTCGTGCGTCTCGGCCTTCTCGCCAACTCTCTCGGTTTGCGCGTCAGTCGGCTTGCCGTCACGCTCGCCCTGCGAGTCGTCGCTGCCCAGCCCCGCGTCAGGCTGCTCGCTTTCGGCGCCTTCCCCACCCTCAGTGCGCTCGTCGTCTCCTCTGCCCTCGTCCCGCTCGGCCTGCTCGTCGTGCTCGGCCTGCTCGGCCTGCTCGGGTTGCTCGGGTTGCTCGGGTTGCTCGGGTTGCTCGGGTTGTTCGGCGGGCTTGGAGCTGTCTGCTTCTACGTCCTGTTCGGCTGCATCGTCTTCCCGGTCAGGGGTCTCGGGGCCGGTCGGCTTGTCCTTCTCGTCACCGGTGGGGGCGAGCTTGTCGCGTGTTTCCGTCCCCTTGGCACCGCTGTCTTTGGCCGCTGCCGTCTCGTTCTCCTGCGGTGCGGGTTCGCGGGCGCGGGCGAGGCTTTCTCGGCGGGACGGGTAGCCGGGAGCGCCAGGGTTGTCCGGTGGGGGCCCGGGAGGCTTGTCGGACGGCTTGGGCCGGTCGGTGTTCTCGACCTTGGCATCGGTCCTGGTGGGATGCTCCAAGCCCACGCTGCGCCCCTTCCACAAGACGAACCCACACCGGCCCGCGTCGACCCCATGCGAGCCTGGGTGGCCGATGCCGAGCGGGGCCTTCGGCCGGTCACACCGTCGTCTATGAAAGCGTGAATGCTCAGGGATTGCACGCTTCGTTGATCAGTGAGTCGTTCTCCTGTTTCGATGCCGCGGCTCGGACACCCTCACCACCGCCTCATCGTCGACCTCGCGAGATCAACGCTGCCGGATGGACTCATCGCACACCCGACAGCTCGCGGGCACGTGTCCAGCGAGGAGGGCGGTCTCGGGAGGCGCGGGCAAGCTGCCCCGGTCTCCCCTGTGCGGAGTCGACCGCGCTTCGTTGGATTGTCATTCGTTTACCGTTGCATTTGCTCCATGTTCCTTACGCCCTCCCTTCTCTTTGCCTTTAGTCGGTTCGGGTCGACTTGTGCTGGTGCTTTGGGAGGCATATATCGGCTCGTGGCCTGGTGGATTGGTTGGGGGGCGTCTGGGCGGGAAATCGTGGACGCATGGAGATACCGCGGACGTTGGTGCTGACCGGGCACTTTCCACCGGAGCCCGGCGGTGTGCAGACGTTCACGTGGGAGTTGACTCGCCGGCTGCCCGAAGACCGGCTGCTCGTCGTGGCGCCCGCCTGGCCCGGGGCCGCGGAGTTCGACGCCGAGCTCGGGTTCCCCGTCGTCCGGCGGCGCGGGTACCTGCTGTTCCGGGGGCTGCGGCGGCTCGTGGTGCGGCACCGGGTCGAGGCGGGGTGGATCACGGCGGCGGCGCCGTTCGGGATGTACGCGCCGCTGGTGCGGGCGGCCGGGGTGCGGTGGCTGGTCGGGTCCGCGCACGGGCAGGAGCTGGGGTGGTTCCGGGCTCCCCCGACGCGGGCGGCGCTGCGGGCGGCGGCGCGGTCGTTCGACGTCCTCACCCATCTCAGCACGACGACGCTGCCGGAGCTGCGGGACGCCGTCGGCGACCGGACGCGGCTGGCGCGGCTCGCCGGGGCCGTGGACACCGTGCGGTTCCGGCCGGGGCTGGACGGGACGGCGGTCCGCCGCCGGCACGGCCTCGGCGGCGGGCCGGTGGTGCTCAGCGTCGCGCGGCTCGTCCGGCGCAAGGGGCACGACATGCTGGTCCGCGCGTGGGCGGACGTGGTGCGCCGGTGCCCCGACGCGCGGCTGGTGATCGTCGGGGACGGTCCGATGCGGCGCAGGCTCACCGAGATGGCGGACCGGGAGGCGCCCGGGACGGTCACGGTGGCCGGGCCCGTTCCCGCGGCGGAGCTGCCGCGCTACTACGCGGCCGCCGACGTGTTCGCGCTGCCGTGCCGCGACGACCGGGCGGGGCTTCAGACCGAGGGGCTGGGCCTGTCGGTGCTGGAGGCGTCCGCGTCGGGGCTGCCCGTGGTGGTGGGCCGGTCGGGCGGCAGCCCCGAGTCCCTGATCGACGGCCGGACGGGGGTCCTGGTCGACGCCACCGGGCCGGACGAGATCGCCCTGGCCCTGCACCGCATGCTCGGCTCCCCCGCGCGCGCCGCCGCGATGGGGGCGGCCGGACGGCGGTGGACGTGCGAGCGGTGGAGCTGGGACGCCGCCGCGGGGCGGCTCGCCGCCCTGCTGAAGGGCTCCGTCCTCGACGCGCCGCCGAAGCACGACACACCGGGGATGGAGCCCGCATGGGACTCAGGGAGCAGCTGAACAAGCGCGACTTCCGGCGGCTCATCATCGGCCAGACGGTGTCCTCGTTCGGCGACTGGATGGGCACGCTGGCGCTGATGTACTTCGTGCTGGAGCTCAGCGACTCCACGACGGCGGTCGGGGGCGTCCTGGTGCTGCGGCTGCTCCCGTCCGCGCTGGGCGCGCCGGTGGCGGCGCGGGTGGTGACGCGCTGGCGGCGGCGGAGCGTGCTGATGTGGTCGACCCTGGTCCAGACGGGCATGGCGCTGGCGCTGCCGATCGTGCCGTGGCTGGGGTGGGTGTACTTCTGGGCCTTCATGATCGAGGTGGCGGGCCTGATCTTCCTGCCGGCCCGGGACGCGTCCATCCCGTTCCTCATCGAGGACGAGGAGAACCGGCACGACACCGGCACGCTGGAGATCGCCAACGGGATCACGATGGCGACCTCGTACGGGATGATCCCGGTGGGCGCGGGGGCGTTCGGGCTGATCCTCTACTTCTCGCAGCACATCGGCCTGGGCACCCATCTGCGCTACCTGGTGGTTTTCTGGCTGGACGCCCTGACGTACCTCGCCTGCTACCTCGCCATCCGCTCGATCCCCGATCTCGGTCCGGGGCCGGCCGAGCGGCTGGAGGTGGAGCGGAGCGAGCAGGAGGCGTCGCCCCGCGGACTCCTCGCGGCGCTGCGGCTGCCCGTGGTGCGCGGCGTCCTGCCGGGGGTGGCGGTGGTGTCGCTCGGGCTGGGCGCGCTGTTCTCGCTGGGCGTGGTGTTCGTGCGGAACGTCCTGACCGCGGGGCCGCTGGAGTTCGGGACGCTGGTGGTGCTGTTCGGGGTGGGCGCGCTCGTCGGGCTGCTGATCATTCACCGCAAGGTGCGGAACCTGGAGGTGCAGATCCGGGTCGGGACGGCCGTGCAGGGCGTGGTGATCTTCATGATGGCGCTGCTGGGGACGGTGACGTGGGCGTTCATCGGGGCCGTGCTGTTCGGCGCGGCGGCGACCAGCGCCCTGGTCGGCGGGATCACCTACCTGCAGGAGGCGCTGAGCGGCGTCAACCGGAACCTCGCCCTCACCGCCTTCCACGCCGTCCTGCGGTTCGGCCTGGCGCTGGCCGCGCTGCTCGCCGGGGCCGCGTCCGACCTTCTGCGGAAGGCCGGCGTGTCGCCGCTCGGTCTGTCGCCGTCCCAGTTCGCCCTGGCCATGTCCGGCCTCATCGTCCTGTTCGGGGCGACACTGATCCGCGTCCCCGGCGCGAAGGACATCGCCTCTAGGTGACGGGGACGGGGCCGGCCTTCTTCTCCGGCTCCGGCGCGGACGCCTCCCCTCGGCTGTTGGCGGCGCGGAGGGCGACGACGGCCGCGGCGGCCAGGAAGAGGGAGCCGGCCAGCAGCGCCCGGGAGAACCCGCCGGTGAGCGCCTCGGGCACGGGCCTGCGGTCGGCCAGCAGGTCGTCGGTGCGGGCGGTGGCGACCGCGGAGAAGATCGCCAGGCCGAGGGCGCCGCCGATCTGCTGGGAGGCGTTGAGCAGCGCCGCCGCGAGCCCGGCCCGGTCCGGCGGGACGTTGGCGTTGGCCGCGGTGGTGACGGCCACGAACGTGAAGCCGAGCCCGAACGAGGTGACCATCAGGCCGGGCAGCAGGTCGGTGAGGTAGTGGCCGTCCACCGGGATGCGCGACAGCAGGTAGGTGCCGGCGGCCGCGAGCAGCAGCCCGGCGATCATCACCGGGCGGGTCCCGGCGCGTCCGATGAGCGGGGCGGACGCTCCCGCGGCGACCGCCACGCCCGCGCAGAGCGGCAGGTAGGCCGAGCCGGTCTCCAGGGGCGAGTAGCCGAGGACGTTCACCATGTACAGGCTGAGGAAGAAGAACATCGACAGGAACCCGGCGACCGCGACGAGCTGGGTGACGTCCGCGGCGGCCAGCCCCCGGATCCGGAAGATCGACAGTGGCAGCAGCGGGTCGCGGCTGCGCTGCTCGTTGAGCAGGAACGCCGCCAGGAGCGCGGCGGCTCCGGCCAGACCGCCGATCGTGCGGCCCGCGTCCCAGCCGACCTCCGGGGCCTTGACCAGGGTGAACACCAGAAGCAGCATGCCGCCGGTGACGAGGACGGTGCCGAGCGCGTCGAAGCCGGCGAGCCGGGTGGTGCGCCGGTCGCCCTCGACGAGCAGGAACAGCCCGGCGATGACGATCGCGCAGACCGGGACGTTCACGAGCATCACCCAGCGCCAGCCGGGCCCGTCGGTGAGCAGCCCCCCGAACAGGACCCCGGCCGCCGAGGCGCCGCCGCCGACGCCGCCCCACACGCCGAGCGCCTTCCCGCGGTCGCCGCCCTCCTTGAAGGTGGTCGTCAGGATCGACAGCGTGCCCGGCAGCATCAGCGCCGCGCCCGCGCCCTGGGCGAGCCGCGCCGCGATGAGCGTCCCGGACGTGGCGGCGAGCCCGCCCGCGACCGAGGACAGCGAGAACAGCGCGGTGCCCGCGACCACGATCCGGCGGCGTCCGAGCAGGTCGGCGAGCCGCCCGCCGAGCAGCATGAACCCGCCGTAGGTCAGCAGGTAGCCGGACGGCACCCACTGCAGGTCCTGGACGGAGAAGTCCAGGTCGGCGCGGATCGCGGGCAGCGCCACGTTGACGATCGAGGCGTCGATGAAGTCCAGGAACGCGATGGCGCACAGCAGGGTCAGGGTGAGCTTGCCGCGTCCCGTCGCGAGGAAGGACGGAGGGGATTCGGTCATGGGAGGTCTCCGGTCGGTGGGCCCGCGCCGGGCGCGGGGCGCCAGGGTCCCCTGGCTGATTCGTTCCGCGACCCATGAGCGGATGGGAGGGCGGGTGTGTGACGCGGCGGGACGCGAATGAGGTCCAGGTCACATTCCGGCCGCGGATGTCACGATCGGGGGTCCGGTCTCGCTCTGAGGGGGGAGCGCACAGGAGGTCGAGCCATGTCCGAAGGCATCGCGGACGACACCGCCACGCGGGTGTTCGCCGATCATCGGGAGCTGCTGTTCTCGGTGGTGTACAACATGCTCGGAAGCGTCGCCGACACCGAGGACGTCCTGCAGGACGCGTGGCTGGCGTGGGCGTCGCGCGGCGGCGCCGCGGGCGAGGTCGAGAATCCGCGCGCCTACCTCGTGCGGATCGCGGTCAACACGGCGCTGTCGCGGCAGGCCGCGATCAGCCGCCGGCGCGAGACGTACGTGGGGCCGTGGCTGCCCGAGCCGCTGGTGGCGCGCGCCGACGTGGACGACGCCGCCGAGCGCACCGAGGCGGTCTCGATGGCGCTGCTGGTCGTCCTGGAGACGCTCACGCCGCTGGAACGGGCGGTGTTCGTCCTGCACGAGGTCTTCGGCTACGCCCACACCGAGATTGCGCCGATCCTCGACCGCAGCCCGGCGGCGATCAGGCAGCTCGCGCACCGCGCCCGGGAGCACGTGCACGCCCGCCGCCCGCGCTACCAGGCCGACCCGAAGGTGCAGCGGCAGGCGACGGAGCGGTTCCTGCAGGCCGCCCTCGGCGCCGACCTGGAGGCGCTGATGGAGATCCTCGCGCCGGACGTGACGCTGTGGACGGACGGCGGCGGCAAGTCCAGGGCCACGGCGGCGCTGCGTCCCATCCAGGGGGCCGGCAAGGTGGCGCGCGCCATCGCCGGGACGGCCGCCCGGAGGCCCATGGATCTGGACGTCGTCTACCGCACCGTCAACGGCGACCCGTCCGCGGTGCTGTTCGACCAGGACGCGCCGTTCGCGGTCATGGTCCTCGACCTGGACGAGGACGGCCACCGCGTCCGCGGCGTCTACGCCGTCACCAACCCCGACAAGCTGACCCACATCGATGAGGACCAGCAGGGCGAGGGGGACGGCTGACGGGCGCGTCGTGAGACGGCGTCACGCGCCCTCACGTGCAATACCTACTAAGACAGTCGGAATAGTTGACTTAACGCGTGGGGTCGTGGTTCGCTGATGCCTGGGTCCGAAGGGGTTCTGCGGTTGTCCCGCGTACCGGGCCCGGCGCGGGGTGGCGCCGGGCCCGCCTCCGCGTCAGGAGTGCGGCAGGACGCACATCGCGTCGAGGCCGAGGACGCGGTTGAGGCGGCCGAAGGCCAGCCACGAGCCGATGCACATGCTCAGCTCCACGATCTCCGCCTGGGTGTAGCAGGCGGACATCCGGGTCCAGAACTCCTCGTCCAGGCCGTGGTGGTCGAGGATGTAGCGCTCGGCGTACTCGGCGGCGAGGCGGGTGCGGTCGTCGAAGGCGCCCGTGGTGCGCCATTCGGTCACCGCGTCGGCGAACCCCTCCTCGACCTTCTCGCCGTCGCGCTCCGTCCGCCAGTCGAGGCAGAACAGGCAGCCGTTGAGCTGGGCGACGCGGAGCCGGGCGGCCTCGAACTCGCGGAGCCCGAGCGTGGTGTGCGCGTAGACGGCGAGGGAGAGGTTCGAGGCGGCGGGGCCGATGCCCGGCACCATCTCGCCCCACACGTACTGGATCGGGTCCTTGCCCTCGGGGATCTCGATTTTCACGGGCCTGCCCTTCTGCTGACGCCTCTCATGGCGCCGTCCTGCCGAGTTTGCCCACGGCGGGACGGACGGGAACGTCGAGCGCGTCGTAGAGGCCCGGTTCGGCGTCCACGAGCCAGTCGATGGCGTTCACCAGGCGCCCGGCTGCCGTGGCGTTCCCTCCGGCGGCGCGGTTGCCGTGCTCGTCGGTTGCCTCGACCGTGACCTCGATGCGCGGGACGCCCTCGATGACCACGCGGTGCGCGCCGTCGCCGTCCGGGGGCATCGGCCAGTCCGGCGCGCACGACGGGTGGATGCGCGTGACGTGCTCGACGACGATGCGGGGCTCGCCCGCCACGATGCCCTGGACCTCGAAGCGCACCGCTCCCTGCGTTCCCTTCTCGAACTCGCCCATGGACGCGGTGGTGATCGTGGCGTCGAGCGGGCGGCGGTCCACGGTCTCGCGGATCTCGTCCAGCTCGGCGCCGAGCGCGCGGGCCATCAGCCGGACCTGGCCGCCCCACACCATGGTCGGGACGGTCGCGGCGAGCATCGGGGGCTCGTAGTCCATCGGCTGGCCCATGCCGACCAGGTACCGGACGGAGTCGGGCTGGTCGTAGGTCGAGTAGTCGAAGATCTCCTGGCAGCGGACCACGTCGATCGTGCCGCCGAGGCCGCTGACCAGCAGCGGCAGCACGTCGTTGCCCCACCCGGGGTCGACGCCGGAGGCGAACAGGGAGCCGCCGCCCTCGGCGATCGCGTCCAGCACCTCCGCGCGCGTCTCGGGCGGCGCCCCGCGCTGGTCGTAGAGGGCGTAGAGGGCGGGGGTGACGACGACCGCCCCCGCGCGGATCGCCCTGAGGACGTCGGCGAGCGCGTCGTCGGGCCGGACGTCGCCCGACGCGGCGTAGACGACGGCCTGCGGGCGGGCGGCGAGCACGCCCTCGGCGTCGGCGGTGGCCGCGACGCCGAGGTCGCGGCCGAGGCCGGCGAGGTCGCCCGCGTCCCGCCCCACCTTGGCGGGATCGTGGACGATCACGCCGGTCAGCCGGAGCGCCGGATGCGCCTCGACGGAGCGGACGGCCAGCCGTCCCATGTTGCCGGTACCCCAGACGACCACGGAGATCATGCGCGGAATGTACCAGCTGCCAAGCAAGCACTTGGTAGTCCACATGTGGACACGAGAAAGTTTCGGTCAGCTCGTGACGCGCCTCATCTTTCGATATAGAACACGTTCTAATCTCACGAGTGAGGGAGGTCACATGCGTGACTCCACCCCGTCCCTTAGCGTGTCCCGTCGCGGCTTCATCGTTGGAACTGGTTCTATCGTCGGACTGGGCATGCTCGGCCGGACCGGCGCCTCGGCGGCCCCCGTCCCGGCGCCCATCCCCAACGGCGCCCGCGTCCCCGTCCTGGTCATCGGCACCGGGTACGGCGGCTCGGTCGCCGCGCTGCGCCTCGCCCAGGCGGGCGTCGACGTCCACATGGTCGAGATGGGCATGACCTGGGACACCCCGGGCTCGGACGGCAAGATCTTCTCGGGCATGAGGTCCCCCGACTACCGCGCCTACTGGCTCCGGACACGGACCAAGCAGCCGCTCAGCAACTTCCTCGGCTTCCCGATCGACAAGGACGTCCCGAAGTACACCGGGATCCTGGACGCCGAGGACTTCGGCGGCATCCTCGTCTACCAGGGCCGGGGCGTCGGCGGCGGCTCCCTCGTCAACGGCGGGATGGCGGTCACGCCGAAGCGGTCGCGGTTCAGCGCCATCCTGCCCTCCGTGAACGCCGACGAGATGTACAACGTCTACTACCCGCGCGCCAACTCCGGGCTGGGCGTCAACGAGATCGACCGGGCGTGGTTCGACACCACCGACTGCTACCAGTACGCGCGGGTCGGGCGGAAGCACGCCCAGCGCTCGGGGTTCGAGTTCGTCTACGTCCCGAACGTCTACGACTTCAACTACATGAAGCAGGAGGCCGCCGGCGCCGTGCCGCAGTCGGCGCTCAACGCCGAGATCCTCTACGGCAACAACTACGGCAAGAAGTCACTCCAGAAGACCTACCTGGCGCAGGCCAAGGCCACGGGCCGGGTCGCCATCTCGGCGCAGCACCGGGTGACGTCGGTGTCGCCCGCGTCCGGCGGCGGGTACACGGTCGCCATCGACCAGATCGACACGAGCGGGAACGTCGTGGCGACCAAGACGGTGACCGCCGCGCGGGTGTTCTTCGCCGCCGGCAGCGTCGGCACCAGCAAGCTTCTGGTCAAGCTCAAGGCGACCGGCGCGCTGCCCAACCTGAACGGCGAGATCGGGAAGGGCTGGGGCGACAACGGCAACGTCATGGTCGGCCGCGCCAACCACCTGTGGGACCCGACCGGCAGCCTCCAGTCGGGCATGCCGACGGGCGGCATCGACAACTGGGACGCCGGCGGCGCGTTCGCCGAGGTCGCGCCCCTGCCGACCGGGATCGAGACGTACGCCTCGTTCTACCTGTCGATCACCAACACCCCGCACCGGGCCGAGTTCTCGTGGAACGGCTCCGCCGGACGGGTCGACCTCAACTGGCAGACCGCCTGGAAGCAGTCCAGCATCGACATGGCCAAGTCGATCTTCGACAAGATCAACAGCAAGGAGGGGACGATCTACCGGACCGACCTCTTCGGCACCTACAAGATCTGGGGCGACCACCTCACCTACCACCCGCTCGGCGGCGCCGTCCTGAACAAGGCCACCGACAACTACGGCCGCCTGCACGGCCACCCCGGCCTCTACGCCATCGACGGCTCGCTCATCCCGGGCAACACCAGCGTGAACCCCTTCGTCACCATCACCGCCCTCGCCGAGCGGAACATCGAGAAGATCATCGCCACCGACCTGTGATGATCCACCGGGATCCGGCCACGGGCGCGTGTGGCCGGACCCCCGCTACGGGCAGGCGGGGAACAGCCGCCGCGTCCCCGTCCCGGCCGCGTAGGCGGCGGGATCGCTGAACCGGCAGCCGTAGTCCGGACGCGCCACCGCCGAAGGCCGCGTGGTCACGTCGCCCGCGGGCCGCGCGCCCCCGCCGACCCAGCGGACGAGATCGTCCCAGGCCGCGCCGGCCTCCGCGTTCGAGAACTCGCAGTGCTGGCTCGTGCGGATGGCCCGCTGGACGAGCAGGCCCGACCGGTGGTTCCGCGCGACGTCCCTCGCGTAGATCTGCTCCATGGAGAACGGGACGAACAGGTCCCCCAGCCCGTGCAGGCTCAGGACCGGGACGTCCGGACGCCCGCTGATGCGCGGAACCTGGGAGAGGCGGTTCGACAGCCGCGCCGGCAGGTTCTCGACGCGCACCCGCTGGACCGTCCCGTTCACGTCCACCGGCTCGTTCGGCTCGTACCGGGTGAACTGATTGGTCCCGACCTGACCTGGGTTCTCGGCGAGGGTGGCGTCCGGGTCGGAGGGCTCGGCCAGGGTGAACGGGAAGTCCTTCCAGAGCGCGAACGACGGCACGGCGCCGGGACGCGTCCCGCCCGTCCGGTCGATGACGATCGAGCGGAACTGCTTCCCGCGCTCGTTCGTGGTGTCCGGCCCGCCCGGCCGCAGCGCGGTCAGCCCGAGCGCCGCCTCGATCCTCGGCACGGTCGCCGTCAAGTACTGCGCGGTGACCGGGTACTCCCGAACTCCGGCCAGGTCCTGAGCGACGAGGTTGTAGTCGAGCAAATAGTCGAACAATTCCTGGTCGCCGAGGACTCCGCACATGGGAAGCGCGCCGTCGTAATACCCGGGGAACTGCTCCAGCGAGCGCCCGATGATGTGCCCGCCCATGGAGACACCGGTGATGAAGCGCTGCTTGGGACGTCCCACTTCACGGGCGAACAATTCGGCCACGTCGCGGGTGCTCAGCACGCCTGCGCGGACGTCGTACCCGTTGTCGTAATAGGACGACGCGGCCCACGCGTACCCCTGGTCGAGAAGGCGTTGCCGCAGGCCGTACTGGGGTGGCTCCACCGTCAGCACGTGGCCCTTGCCTGCGTAGCCGTGGGCCCAGAGCACCAGCCTGCCGTTCCACTGCGGCGGCACTTCGATGTCATAGGCCGCGTGGCGGTGGACGCCCTGGAGCACCCGTGACGGTTTCCCGTGCACCTGGAGGGGCGGGAGCGGCGGGTTGGCGATGGTGTAGCCGGGAAGCGGCTGGTCGCCGGGGACGCGATCGGCGCGGGCCGTCCCCGCCGGGGCGAGTGCCGCGAGCACGAGAGCGGAGAGAACGGCGAGGGGGCGGAGGCGCATGGTGCGCATTACATACCGCCCGGTCGGTCAGCGGAATGGCGCGACCGGATCCGGCCTCGCAGGCGGCCTCATGACCAGGGACGCGGCCTTTCCTGAAGGAGAGGACGGGCATCCGCTGGGGGCGGCGACCCGGGCGGGAGACCGGCTCATCGCCGCGCCGCGCCGTACAGCGATCCCGCGAGCAGCGTGACGCCCGACAGGGCACCGCTGACGAACGGGATCCACTCCACGGACGACACCGCGGCCATGATCATTCCGGCCGCTCCGAGAGCGGACAGCACGACCCCCGGCACCGCGATGGCGCCCCTCTTCCACACCCGTGCCAGCACGACGAAGTGCAGACCGACGATCAACGCGATCCAGGCGACATTGATCTCCTGCGGCGCGTCCAGCGCCCTCAGCACCGCGATCCCGCCGAAGATCAACGCGAACTCCGCGACCACCACGAGCCCGAACCGCGGCCCGAACCACCCCGGCCGCCCGTCGCCGCGCCCCGCCCCTTCCCGGCCCGTCGCCCCGCGCCGGTCCCCGCGGAAGCCGACCACCACCACCGCGAGCAGGCAGACCACCGCCAGGATCCGCATCGCGATCCCGGCGCCCTCCGGCAGGGGATCTCCCGTGTTGGCGAGCACGAAAGCCGTACCGAACCCGGAACCGATCAGCAGACCAAGCAATTGCGGCGACACGCCGATGATCATACGCGGACGCGCCTGTAGGGGCCTCTACCAGGAGGAACCCTGCACTTCGCCCTGGGCAGAGACACTCGACCGGAGATGGGGAACGGACGCCCCGGCAGCAGTCCCATGGCCGACGCTCGGCCATCCGGCAGGGAGGTCCGTTTTGAGCGCCGCTGAGGGACCTCCGACTTCGCGTGACCGCCATGCGGAACGCGTTGCGCTTCGCGGCGTGCTGCGAACGGTCCCTTCCGTAACACGCCTAGGGCACCAACCAGCGCAACGAAAAGGGAATTTCCCATGAAACGCGCCTACTCACTCGCCTGCCTCTTCGCGGGCGTCTACGGCGGCCTCCTCAGCCACTTTCTCGGCAGCTTCGCCGGGATGCTCCTCGGCATGGTCGGCTGCGCCGTGCCCCCGCAAACCGCTCCCGGAAAGCCGGGTTCGGCGGAACGCCGAAAGAGCGCCCGCGTCCCGCGGGCCGACGCGAGCCTCATCCTCCTCGGCGATCGCCTCGCGCGGAGCGCGTCCCGACCCCCGCCCGCCCTCGTCCGATGGTGCGGCCGTTCGTAGATCTCGACCCGAACCCTTCACCCGGGAGTCCTCCATCGACGAGTCCAACCGCCCCAGCACCTGGCGCGACGAGGGGTATCGCCCCGACTCGGCGGAATGGCCCCGACTCTGGTCCCGGCTCCAGCTCGGGCAACCCCTGGTCGGGACCGTCGTCTGGGTCCCGCGACCGGGCGCGATCGGGATCGGCATCGACCTCGGCCTGCCCGTGGGCGGCTTCGTCGACGTCCTGCATCTGCCTCTGGACAGCGCGCGGTGGCCCGCCAAAGGCACCACCACCGACTTCACGATCTGGTGGATGGACGAGCGGCCCCAGATCAGGCTGATGCCCGCCGACCCGCGCTACCGCCGCGAAGACTTCGACGACTGGGTCCGGCAGCAGAACACCGTGGCGGCGAGGACCTTCCTCGCGGGCGGCGCCGGTCCGGCAAGCGGCACATCTTAGATCTTGACCGGACAAAGGTGATTAGCCATCACCTTGCTTTCGCCGAACCTCTCACTTGGGGGCTCTCCCTCAATCACTCCGGTCGTGGCCTTCCGTGCAGGTGACACGAACGCGCACACCGAAACAGAATGCCATTCGAATGATCTTCGCCTTGCGTGGGCCAGAGGGCTCCGGACGGTGTATTGCGAGACCTGATAAAACGAGACGGCCAGGAGGCCACGATGGACAGCTTTGTCGAATTCAACAACGGGCTCGATGAGGTCCAGAACACGTTCGACCGCCTCGCCGCGGAACTCGACGGGCTCGGCGCAGAGGTCGACCCCTTCGACCGGATCAAGCTGCAGTTCGAGCTCAACAAGGCCCGGCTCGACGTCCTCAAGACGCGGCAGGAGACGACGAAGACCGAGGTCGGCGTCCTCACGACCGACTTCAACCAGATGAAGAGCGAGCAGCACAAGCGGATCGGCTACCGCGACACGCTGATCTACACCGCCTTCGCGGTGGTGGCCGGCGCCGCCTACGCCATCACGCAGGGAGCCTCCCTGCTGGTGCTGCTGGGGCTGATCCCGGCGGTTCTCTCGCTCGGATGGATCTACCTGGCGAACGACACCAAGGTGGGCGAGATCGGCCAGTTCATCCGGTCCGAGCTCGCGCCGCGCATGAAGCTGCTGCTGCCCGAGGGGGCGACCCCCTTCGGGTGGGAGTCGTGGCACCGGGGCCTCCCCGGCCGCCTGACCGGCAAGATCGGTCACCTCGCGGTGACACTGACGATCTTCTGCGTCTTCCCGGTGACCGCCTTCACCATCGTCATCGGGAACCTCTCCACCCTTCCCTCCTGGGTCCTCCCGGTGGGGGGAGTGGAAGCCATCGCCACCCTGTGCATCGGGTGGCTGTTCCTCCGCGCGAACCTGGGGCGGAGGACGCCACAGACCGTCGCCGCGAACACCGGCGAGGGGGCACTCGCGTCCGACTGAGGCAGCGCCTCGGCAGGAACGCACCCACACCCGAAGGGCCCGGCACACCCGGGCCCTTCGAGCTGCCCGGGCAAAGCGGCTGCCGCGCGAAGAATCTCGGTCAGCGGTGGAGGTCGAGGTCGCTGCGCTTCGCGCGGGCCAGCAGCTCGGCGAACGCCTCACGCCCGAACGCCAGGCGCTCCCCGTCCGGATCCCTGGAGTCCCGCACCCACACCCGACCGCCCAGCTCCGCCAACTCCACGCAGGCATCGTCATTGCCGCCCCCGCTGTGGGAACTCTTACGCCAGCCGTTCATTCGTACTTCCTCAGCGTCTGGTCCATCAGCTCTCGCGAGCCTGGTCGAGGTAGGGCAAGTGCCCCGATCTGATCGAAACGTACTTCGAGAAGGGCGGACTCGTCACCGGCTTCGATCAGACGACCGGCGACCTGCGCGACGGCGTAGGAGACATCGCGGCCATTGATCGTCATCACCTGGAAGTGCCCGTCATGCCCTGGGTGCCACCCCGAAGTACGTGGGACGACGCGGATGCAGACGCGGTCGGTGTCTGAGAGCTCGATGAGGTAGCGCAACTGCTCCGCCATGACGTCGCGACCGCCCACGACGTTGTCGAGTACTTCTTGGTCGATGAGAATCCAGAGGTAGGGCGGCTGATTTCGCCTCAGTACCTCCTGGCGCTTCATTCGAGCTTTGGCCTCTGCTTCGACTTCGTCCACGCGACCGGCGGCTTTGAGGAGGGCCTCCGCATACGCCTTGGTCTGCGCCAGGGCCGGAACGGTCTTGCCGTGGTACATCTTGATCACATCGGCGGCCGCCTCGTACACGAGGTACTGCTTGAACCAGTCCGGATCGTGTCCACCGCAAGCGAACATGTGCAGCCGTTCGAAGTGGCCACCCGTGTTCCATGCCTGGTCAAGGCGCTTCAGGTATGTATCGCGCGGCCGGAGGCGTCCGGCTTCCCAGTTGGATACGGTCGCCCGGGTCACGTGGACGATCATGGCTGTCTGAGCCAGGGAGAGACCCCGCTGCGTGCGATAAAACCACAGGTCGAAAGCCAGCCAGGCCCACAGCGAGGACGCCGGGTCGATCGACTCTCGAACACTCATCACTCCCCCACAGGTGTATCGCGACCCCCGCTTATCACCTCAAGTTAGAACGTCGACACGAAGAGTGAGAGCACATTCCTCCAACTGGGGACGGCTCTCATGAACGATCTTGAATTCGTCACGTCGGCGCACGGGATTCCGGAGGTGCGCCTGACCGTGCTCGCCGTGCCGTCGAGCGTGGTGCTGGCTCGGGAGCTCGTCCGCTACACGCTGACGAACTGGGGTTTCGACCGTGAGGTGGTCGACGACGCGAGCCTCGTCATGAGCGAGATCGTGTCCAACGCCGTCGCGGCGGCGCACGGCCACCGGATCCGTCTCGGCTGCGCCCTCCGGGAGGGGGCGCCGCTGCTGGAGTGCTGGGACCCGTCCCCTGACCTGCCGGTCCGGTGCCCGCCGTCGCTCACGGCCGAGAACGGCCGCGGGCTCGCCATCGTCTCCGCTCTCGCCAAGGAGACCGGCACCCGCCCTTCCGCCACCGGCGAAGGAAAGATCGTCTGGGCCCTCATGCACGCCTGAAGCCGGTCGTCCAGCGGCAGGCAGGCCCCGGCTGATCAGAACGCACCACCCGGCCGGGCGTCATGAGACATGACCTTGAGGATCAGCGCGGCGATGTTCCAGGCGTCGTCGGCCCCGCTGTGGTGACGGCCCTCAAGCGGCAGCCCGGCATGGCTCAGAGCCGCGCTCATCCCGAGCTTGCGCCTAAGGCCGAAGCAGTCGGTGAAGGCCTGCTTGGCGTTGGTGTGCCGCGAACTGAACGGATAGGCGACCCGACCGGCCGAACACTGGCGCTCGAACTGCTTGCGGTCGTAGTCGCCCCAGCTCGCCCAGGCACGGGACCTCGACCGATGTTCCCGTTCCAGAAGAGCGCACGCCTCCCGGAACTCGACGCCGCCGTCGACCTCGTCCTGAGTAAGCCCCGTCAGCTCGGTGCAGAACGCGCTGACCCCAGACCGGACGGGACGGACCAGAATGCGGTGCTTGGCGACCCGGCTCCGCGCCTCCACGTCCACGACGCACAGCCCGATCTCGATGATCTCGCTGGCCTGCCCCGGCGGCGGCTGCCCGTCCCAACAGGTCGCCTCCACATCAACGACATTAAGAAACCGCCCAAACCGCTCCATGGCCAGGTGACGCTATAGCCACCACCCCTGCTTGACGACTTCTTTTGGTCCGCCCGGATAAACGCCCTTGGCCGAACGCCAACCGACCGGTCAGCTCGGAGAGCCCACGGAGCGTCCGATCATCGTGACTCCGGTCGTCCCCGCTCGTACCCGCCCCCCGGTGCAGTCGGCGCTCAGCGCCCGGATAGGCGCGGTGGCCCGCCGTGGCCCGTGCTTCTAGGAACGGGCCACGGCAGACCGGCCGATCAGCGAGACGGGCCGGCAGTGGAGTCGCCGGAGACCCGCCGCTTGTTGTCCAACTCGGTGACGTTGCCGCTCTTACGGGCCGTGGCGGGACGCGTCCTGCATGTGGCCTTGCCGCGGGCGCGGGTGATGCGCATGACCTCAGCCGCGCTGGTGGAGTCAGGAGCCTCCGCACGGCACCCACGAACGAGTAGCGGCCTTGGTGACACCGGCTCATCAGTCACCTCGTACACCGTGACGGCAGCCGCGGCCAGGCGCTCTGGAACACCTGATGGAACGCCGGTGGGAGGCGTGGTCGTCGGGGCTTTATTCGCTGGAAGCCGTGAGGCGGGGCCGGTAGCGTGAGCGGCATGGCACGAGGCATCTGGTCGCAGAAGGTTCGCAGCGCCCGCTGACGGCGGCGCCTTTCCTTCTCTGAATCCGCGTTCGCCGTCCCGGTCCTGCCGGGCGGTCGTCTGATTCTGCCCGGCTCCATGGCGAGCTGCGGAGCACCCTTTGAGCCTCACCCCCTTTTCCGAGAGCATGTCCCTGCCCGTCCCGGCGGGCGGCAGCGCGCACGTCCGCGTCCAGGACGTCGCGGTCACCCGCGGGTCGCGGCGGATCCTGCACGACGTGTCGGTCACCGTCTCGGCCCGGTCCCGGATCGCCGTCGTCGGCGAGAACGGGCGGGGGAAGACGACGCTGCTGCACGTCCTCGCCGGGCTGATCCCGCCCGACGAGGGCACCGTGCACCGCGCCGGCACGATCGGCCTCGTCCGCCAGGAGCTGGCGGCGCGCGACGGTGAGACCGTCGGCACGCTGACGTCCGCGGCGCTGGCCGCCCCGCTCGCGGCCCTCGCGGCGCTGGACGAGGCGACCGCGGCCGTGGCCGCCGGTGATCCGGCCGCCGGCGACCGCTACGCCACGGCGCTGGAGGCCGCCACCCGGCTCGACGCGTGGGACGCCGAGCGCCGCGTCGACGTCGCCCTCGACGCGCTCGGCGCGTGCACCGACCGCGACCGCCGGTTGTCGACGCTGTCGGTCGGGCAGCGGTACCGGGTCCGGCTGGCGTGCCTGCTCGCCGCCCGGCACGACGTGCTGCTGCTCGACGAGCCGACCAACCACCTCGACGCCGGCGGGCTGGACTTCCTGACCCGGCGGCTGCGCGAGCACGACGGCGGGCTCGCCGTCGTCAGCCACGACCGGGCGCTGCTGCGCGACGTCGCCGACCGGTTCCTCGACCTCGACCCGAGCCGCGACGGGAGGCCGCGGCTGTACGCGGGCGGCTACGACGCCTGGCAGGACGCACGGCGCGGCGAGCGCGAGCGCTGGGAACAGGACTTCGAGGAGCAGCGGGCCGAGCACCGGCGGCTGCGGGACGAGGTGTCCAAGGCCCGCGACAGGCTGTCCACCGGTTGGCGGCCGGACAAGGGCACCGGCAAGCACCAGCGCCAGTCCCGCGCGCCGGGCGTCGTGCAGGCCCTGAACCGGCGGCAGGACGCCCTTGAGGCGCACCGCATCGATGTGCCGGAGCCGCCGCCGGTCCTGCGATGGCCTGACCTGGGCGTCCGGTCGCGGGTGCCGCAGCTCCGGGCCCACGGCGTCACCGTCGACGGGCGGCTGCCCGGGCCGGTCGACCTCGCCCTGGACGGCGGCGACCGGCTGCTCGTCACCGGACCCAACGGCGCCGGGAAGTCCACATTGCTGGCGGTGTTGGCCGGTTCGCTCCAGCCCGCGGACGGACGCATCTGGAGAGCGAACGGCACCCGGGCCGCCCTGATCGCGCAGGAGACCACCGAGCACGACCCCGACCTCACGGCCCAAGAGGTGTACGACCGTCATGTGGGGCGGCTGGTGGCCCGCGCAGAGCTGCGCGACGCCGACGTCGTCCCGCTCGGGGCGCTCGGGCTCCTGGACTCCGCCGCGATGCGGACGCCGACCGCGCGGATGTCGCAGGGCCAGCAGCGGCGCCTCGACCTGGCCCACGCCCTGGCCGGGCGCCCCGGCCTGATCCTGCTCGACGAGCCGACCAACCACCTGTCGTCGGCGCTGGTCGACGAGCTGACCAGCGCCATCCGCGCCACCAGCGCCACCGTCGTCGTCGCCACCCACGACCGGCAACTCCTGAGAGACCTCGCCGACTGGCCGCGTCTCGACGTCGGACGGCCGATGAAGATGTAGCCGGTCAGGTCCAGCGGGCCAGGGCCGCTTCCAGGGGTTCGTAGCCGTCGTCCGCCCAGGCGATGTGGCCGTCGGGGCGGACGAGGACGGCGTCCACGTCCAGGTCTCCGCGCGGGTGCGGGACGCCGCCGTGGCGTGGCCGGTCGCCCAGTTCCAGGACGGCGTGCCGGCCCGAGCGCAGGACGGCCGGGTCGAGCCCTGGCATCGTGCGGCCGATGAGCGGATGCCGTCCGGGGAGCTCGTAGCGGATGTCGAGACCGGAGACCAGCCCGGCGAGGTGGCGGTTGGCCTCGGGGATCTTCAGGAGTTCGGCCAGGATGCCGCGCAGGGCGGCGACGTCCTCGTCAGGGATCAGCAGGACTCCCTGCGCGCGCGTGTTCGCCAGGACGGCGGCCCCGACCGGATGCCGTTCGGCGTGGTAGGTGTCCAGCACCGTGGGGTTGCCGCGCAGGTCGGCGGCCAGTTTCCAGCCGAGGTTGAAGGCGTCCTGGAGGCCGAGGTTGAGTCCCTGCCCGCCGGTCGGCGAGTGGACGTGGGCCGCGTCGCCCGCGAACAGCACGCGCCCGTGCCGGTAGCGCTCGACCTGCCGCGAGGCGTCGGTGAAGCGCGAGGCCCACCGGATCTCCCGCACGTCGGGGACGGCGCGGCGCACCTCGTCCAGGGTGACGGGCGTGCCGCGGTCGGCGGTCTGCTGCTCCGGTCCGGCGATCAGGGCCCGGTACAGGCCGTCCCCCAGCGGCAGGACGTTCGCGACGCCGTCCTCGGGACGGTCGAACGAGGGCAGCCGCCACCGGCCGGGCCGCTCCCGCGTGAGCGTGACGTCGGCGACGACGGCGGACACGCGGCCGTCGCGGCCCGGGAACGGCACGTCCAGCAGCGTGCGGACCGTGCTGCGACCGCCGTCGCACGCGACCAGGTACCGGCCGCGGAACTCCCGCCCGGCGCGGACGGTGACCCCGGCCTCGTCCTGCTCGACCCAGGTCACCTCGTGCCCGCGCAGGACCGGGACGTCCCGCTCGGCGAGGCGTCCTTCGAGATGCTCCTCGACCCGCGCCTGGGGGATGCCGATCTGCCGTTCGCCCCACGGCCCGTAGTCGAGCGGCAGACCGGCGAAGTGCCCGGCGGGGAGCGTGTCGGCGGCGCGCTCCAGCAGCGGTTCCAGCATGCCGCGCGAGTCGAGGATCTGCGCGGAGCGGGGCTGGAGGTTGAGCGCCCGGGACTGCCCGGTGCGTTCGGGCCGCCGCTCCAGCACCGCGACGCTCACCCCGGCCAGCGCCAGTTCGCAGGCCAGCATCAGCCCGGTCGGGCCCGCGCCCGCCACGATCACATCGGCGATCACGCGCGCAGGTCCTTCCGCTTGGTGTAGACGAGGTGGAACGCGAACAGCGGCACGGCGATCACCGGCCACACGAGGTTGAGCGCGAACGGAGCGACGTCCAGCGGCAGGACGAAGGCGCCGATCACGTGCAGCACCGCGTTCAGGACCGTGGCCGCGCCCCACACCGCGGTCAGCGTCCGCAGGCCCTGCCGGAACCCGGCGTCGTGGTCCCAGCGGGCCTCCCACTCCCGCAGCCCCTCGGGCCCGACCTTCGTCAGGACGAACGAGCGGAACACGACCATCAGCGCGGGACGCCCGTAGACCACCGAGGCCAGGAGCCACACGCCGGCCACGCCCACGAGCATCCAGATCCAGGAGTCGCGGACGAGCAGGGTGCGCGGGTTCCCGGTCAGCAGGGACAGGACGATCCCGAACACCATCAGGACCATCACGAACAGCGCCGGGTAGTCGACCACGCGCTTCCGGGCGAACCGGACCGCCACCACGATCACCGGCACGACCGACGAGGCGACCAGCGCCTGCCACAGGCTCGCGCCCGCCGCGCGCAGCCCGTACAGCACGGCCATCGGCACGACGAGATCGACCGCGATCGGGAGCAGCGGGGCCAGCCGTCCGGGGTCCTTCCGCGCGGCGGGGGCGCCGGCGGGCCGGGCGTGCGCCGCGGGTCTCACGACGCCTCCGCGCGGGTCGCCCGGTCGAACAGCTCCACGAGCTCGCGGGCGTACGCGGCGTGGTCGACGTCCGGCATGGTGGCGACGGCGTCGATCGCGGCGCGCAGGCTGACGGCCATCACGTGCGGATCGAACGCGCGGAACTCGCCCTCGGCCTGGCCCGCCCGGAAGAACTCCCGCGCCATCGCCGCGGGAGTGTCCGAGAACGCGACGCCCTCGCCCCCGCGCGTCCCGCCGATGATCTCGACGAGCGCGCGGATGTGCGCGGGGCGGTCGCGCATGAACGCCAGGTTCGCCTCGATGTAGGCGGCCAGGGTGTCCCGGCGGGTCGCCGCCGCGTCCAGCCGCGGCCGCATGAACGCGGCCGCGTCGCCCAGCGCCGTGTCGACCACAGCCTGGATCAGCTCGCTCTTGCCCTTGAAGTGGTACGAGATCAGCCGGGTGCTGCTGAGCCCGGCGTGCTCGGCGATCCGCCCGAACGAGGCCTGGCCGTACCCCGCCTCGGCGATGACCTCGATGGCCGCGGCCACGATCTGCGCTCGCCGCGCGACGGCGGCCGGGGAACGCGCCCCCTCATTTACTTGCATGAGTAAGAGATTACTCAGCCAAGTAAATCTGTCAACCGGCAGGCTGCGGGCGCCGCTCTCACGGCGGTCGGCCGGGGCGGGGCGTCAGGTCCAGGTCGCCGTGTCCGGGTCGATGCCTCTGGCGCGGGCGTTGGCGTCGATGATGTCGCGGAGCCAGGCGGTCATGCCTGGTTCGATCGCGTCGTAGTAGGCCGCGAAGCCGGGGTCGGCGGCGTATCTCCTCCCCAGGCAGACCTGCATCGAATGGGTGCAGTCGAAGTACTCGCCGATCGAGGCCCGGTGCCGTTCGGCCAGAGCGTCGGCTTCGGCGCTGCCCGGCCTGACGCCGGCGCGCTTGGCCGCCGCCAGGTCGTTCTCGAGCGTCGCGACGTCGCCGGCGATCTGCTGCCAGTCCTCGGAGGTCCTGCCCGCGGCGCGCTCGGCGGACTGCGCCCACTGAGCCGTGTCGCCCCACCGGTCGCGTGCGGCCGCGAGCCATGACGGCTGCCATCGCCGCCCGAAGATCGCGACTTGTTCCTCCGCGGAGAGCAGGATGCCGGCGCTCGCGGCTTCGATCAGGCGATCGACCGCGTCGACCATCGCCTGCAGGCGGGAGATCCGGTCGAGGAGTTGGGCGCGCTGCCGCCTCAGCGGCACGGTCATGTCGGCGGCCGGAGCCGCGAGAAGACCACCGATGTCGTCGAGGGACAGACCCAGTTCGCGGTAGATGAGAACCCGGTGGATCCGTGCGACGTCCGCCGCCGAGTAGAGCCGGTAACCGCCGGCGGTCCGTCCCGACGGGCGGACGAGCCCGATCGCGTCCCAATGGTGGAGGGTGCGGACGGTGACCCCCGCGTGCGATGCCACGGCCCCGACGGCCAGCCCGCCGGCGCCCGCGGCATCGTCCCCTGCGTCGTCGGTCACGCCGCCGAGTCTGACATGCGAGGTCTCACTCCTGGGGAAGGGGGATTCCGACCGCTTCGAGGTCGCGCGCCTCGGGGCTGTCAGGGTCGAGGGCACGGGCCGCGGTGATGATCACACGGGCGTTCTCCGGTGTGATGACCTCCAGATCCACGGTGTTCCAGGGGGTCTTCCGCGGTCCCGCCGTGCATCCGGGCACCAGCGCGGTGCACGCCTGCGCGATCTCGTCGATCTGGCTCAGCACGCAGGAGAAGGTGACGCTCACCGCCGGAGGGGCCGGCGGGGCGCCGGTCGGGACGAGCAGGACGTCCTGGAACCTCCACCGTCGAAGGTGCGTGACCTGGCCGGGGATCGTGAACAGGTCGATGAAACCGAACCCGCGCACCCAGAAGTCCGCGGACGCGGCGAGGTCCGACGTCGGCACGTTGACGAACATCGGCATGCCGTAGATGCCCCGGTAGATCTCAGGAGGCGTCGCGTCAGGCCCGGGCGGAGGAACCGGGCTGACCTCGAACGCTTCGAAGTAGTCGCTCATGCGTTCAGCGTGGAGCCTGACGCAACGTCAGGGTCAAGCCCGGACAGGACCCCTCGGAATGGGGCATCGCGCTGGGAGCGTTGTAAAGGAGATGACTACGGTGGAGGAGCGGTCGACCGCGGACCGCCTCGGCACGCTGGAGCCCATGGCGTCGCCGACCGGCGCCCGGGCGGGCCTGGCCGAGCCGCCCGCCACCCGCACCCGCGCCTGTGCGGGCTGATCATGATCAAGGTGCGCTCCTACAGGGAGACCGACCGCGCGGAGCTGCGCAGGCTGTTCCGGCGCGCGGGTGAAGCGTCCCCGAGCGCCGGCCGGTGGGGCCACGAGGATTCCGAAGCGGCCATCTACCTGGACCCGTACATGGACCTGGCACCGGACTCGCTCTTCGTCGCCGTGCTCGACGGAGCCCTCGTCGGTTACCTGGCGGGGTGCCTCGACAGCGTGAAGTTCCCCAGTGAGAGCGAGCGCGTCGGTCGGGCCATCCGGAAGTATCGACTGGTCTTCCGGCCCAGGACCGCCCCCTTCTTCGCGCGTGCGGCATTCGACGCGGCGTCCGTCGCGCTGCGGCGGGAGCCTACCGCGTGGGGGTACCGCGACCCCCGCAGGCCCGCGCACCTGCACATCAACCTCGCACCGGAGGCACGGGGCACCGGTGCCGCCGACGCGCTGCTGAACCGCTGGTTCGACCGGCTCCGGGAGACCGGCTCGCCCGGCTGCCACTTGCAGACCCTGGTCGAGAACACCCGCGCCGTACGGTTCTTCCGGCGCATGGGCTTCGTCGAACACGGCCCGACCCCGCTCGTCCCCGGCTTCCGGTACGACGGCAGGCGGATGCACCAACAGACGATGATCTGGCCCCCTCAGCCAGACGGGCCCTGAGGCGATCGCCGCGATGAGTTTTCCGTTCGGCCCTGGTCGTACTTGGTGACCCCAAGAAAGCGGAGGCATGGGATGAGCGAGACCACCCGGATCACCCAGCTCGCCACGGTCGGGATCCGCGTCACCGACCAGCAGAAGGCGACCGAGTTCTACGTCGATGAGCTCGGTTTCGAAGTACGGCGGGACGTGCCCTTCGGGCCCGGTCGCTGGATCGAGGTGGCACCACCGGGGGCGACGACGACCATCGCGCTCGTTCCAGGAGAGATCCCGGCCGGTATCCGCCTGACGACCACGGACGCCGACGCCGACCACACGGCCCTGCGCGCACGAGGCGCCGACGTGGATGCGGAGGTCATGCGGATGGGACCGGGAGTGCCGCCGATGTTCTCCGTCCGCGACCCGGACGGCAACAGCCTCATTCTCATCCAGGACTCCTGAACGGACGGTGACGGCGATGGACAAGCAGTTCACTGCGCATATGCAGAAGAGCCCGAGCAAAGGCGGCTGGACCTATGTCGTATGGCCCGAGTCGGCCGAGTTCTTCGGCACCCGTGGACGGGTGAGCGTACGGGGCACGATCGATGGCCATCCGTTCCAGAGTTCGTTCATGGCCCTGGGGGACGGCACCCACAAACTGCCGGTGAAGGCGGACGTGCGCAAGGCGATCGGCAAGCAGGAAGGAGACACCGTGACCGTCCGTCTCCAGGAGTGGTCGAAACCCTAGGCGGTACGGCCGGCGGCCGGTACGCGGCCCCGCCCCCTCCGCCACCGCGCCGGAGGGGGCGGGATATAACGACAGCATGGACTTCAAGTTGGAGCTGGTCGCGGTGCCCGTTTCGGACGTGGACCGCGCGCTGGCCTTCTATACCGACAAGGCCGGGTTCGTCCTGGACCATGACCACCGGGTGAGCGACGAGATCCGGTTCGTTCAGCTGACGCCGCCGGGGTCGGCGTGCTCGATCGCCTTCGGCGAGGGGGTCGTCGAGACGGCGCCCGGCTCTCTCCAGGGCCTGCAACTGGTGGTCTCGGACGCCGACGCCGCCCGAGCGGAGCTTGCCGGACGGGGTGTCGAGGTCAGCGAGGTGCAGGAGTTCCCCTGGGGCCGTTTCGTCTTCTTCAAGGACCCGGACGGCAACGGCTGGAGCGTCCAGCAACTCGTGCCACGAGCCTAGAGCCGCCGACCCCGGCTCGCGCCGGCGAATGCCGACCGCGGCCGACCCGGCCGCCCCGACGGCTCAGCCACCCCGCCCCCGAACGGCGGTGTGACGCACGTCACAGTTGGTCGCGTCATGTTCGCGAATCCCTTCCCGTCTGGTGTCCCGACCGGGCCTTACGGGCCACGTCAGCGGGAAGGGGAGGCGCGGTGGCGGAACGATGCCGCTGGACGATCGCGGTGGGGTTCGGAAGTTCCCTGATGACAGGGCAGTGGACGGCCGCGATCGGGCTCATCATGCTGGGTGGAGGACTCCTCGCGATGCTCGCGCTGCTGGTCGGCGTGGCCGTCCTGGGACGTCCGGCCCACAGCGGGCGGGCTCTGCACCTCATCGACCGGTTCGCCGCCGCCGCGTCCGGCCGGGAGGACGTGCCGGCATGCTGCGGTCCTCACTCGCCGTGGGAGGAGGGAGACCGCCTTGAGCCGGGAGAGGACGCCGGATCTTCCTGACGACGCGGCGCTGATCTCCCGGGCCCGCACCGGTGACGTGTCCGCCTACGCGACGCTCTACGAGTGCCACGTGGACGCGGCGCGCCGTCTGGCCCGAACCCTGGTCGAGGGGGACGCGGCCGAGGACGCCGTCCAGGAGACCTTCACCAAGGTCCTCGACCTGTTGCGCCGAGGCGACGGGCCGCGGGAGGGGTTCCGGCCGTACCTGCTCACCGCGCTCCGGCACACCGTCTACGACCGCTTCCGGGCCGAGAAGCGACTCCGGCCGACCGGCGAGATCGAGAAGTACGACCCCGGCGTCCCGTTCGCCGATCCGCTGCCGGAAGGGTCGACCGCCGTCCGGGCCTTCCGGTCGCTGCCCGAGCGCTGGCGGGTCGTGCTGTGGCATACCGAGATCGAGCGCGCCAGGCCCGCCGAGGTGGCGTCAGTGCTCGGACTCACCCCCAACGGCGCCGCCGCACTGGCCTACCGCGCCCGTGAGGGGCTCCGCCGGGCGTACCTGCAAGCGCATCTCGACGAGATGCAGCCGACGGGGCGTGAGGAGTGCCGCGAGGCGTTGCGGAGTATGGGCGCGTACGTGCGCGGCGGGCTGTCCAGGCGAGAGTCGCTCGCACTCGACCGGCACCTCAGGGGATGCCCGGACTGCCGGACGATCCTCGACGAGGCGCGCGACGTCAACGCCACGTTGCGGAACGTCCTGGGCCCGCTGGCGTTCGGGGCCGTGACGGCCACGGGGGGCCTCGGCGCCGGCGGGACGCTCACCTGGCTCGGTCACAGGGCCAGAAGGCTGCTCTGGGTCGCGGCACCGTTGGGGGTCCTCGCGTCCGTCGCGGGTGCCGTCCTCGCCTGGGTGGGGTGACCGGTCGTCGGAACCGTCGGGCGGGTGCGGACGCCTGGCGTCCGGCGGATACTTCGATCATGGTTGTGCTGGAGACGGAGCGGCTCGTCATGCGGCCGCTGACGGGTGACGACTTCGCCGATTACGCCGCGATGCTCGCCGACCCGCAGGTCGCGGGAAGGCTGGCGGAGAGCGTCGGCACCTCGCCTGCGGATGCTTGGCGGAGTCTCGCCTTGTTCATCGGGCACCGGGAGATGCGCGGTTACTCGCACTGGGCGCTGGTGGAGAAGGCCACGGGCCGGTTCGTCGGCCGTGCCGGGCCCTGGCAGCCGCACGGGTTCCCAGGGCTGGGCGTCGGCTGGTGCCTGGCGCGAGAGCACTGGGGGAAGGGGTACGCCACGGAGGCGGCCCGCGCTTCTGTGGATTACTGCTTCAGGGAGCTGGACGCAGAGGAAGTGGTCTCCGTCATTCTGCCGGGCAACTCCCCTTCGATCGCCGTCGCGGAGCGGATCGGTCACCGCTACCTGCGCGATATCCAGTACCGCGGCCAGACCGTCCACGTCTACGGCCAGCGCCTGAGTTCGACCTGAGATATTGCTTTGCGGGTGAGAGGGGCGCCTGCCTAGGCTCCGGCGGGTGGGACGCACCGTCATCGTGGGCGACGTTCACGGCTGCTTCGACGAGCTGATCGATCTGCTGGAGAAGGTGGAACTTCAGCCGGACGACCTCCTCGTCAGCGTGGGCGATCTGGTCGACCGGGGTCCGGCGCCCGGGAAGGTCGTCGGGTTCTTCCGCGATCGTCCGAACTCGGTCGTGGTCATGGGCAACCACGAGCGCAAGCACGTGCGCGGGATCTTCTCCTACGCGCAGGAGATCACGCGCCTGCAACTGGGCGACGAGTACGCCGAGACGGTCGAGTGGATGCGGACGCTCCCGTACTTCTTCGAGAGCGAGGACGTCCGGGTCGTGCATGCGGCGCTGGTCCCCGGTGCGCCTCTCGCCGTCCAGCGGGAGGAGATCCTCTGCGGTTCGACCAGCGGCGAACGGGAACTCGCCGCACTGTTCCCTGACGGCCACTGGCACGACCGCTACACCGACGACAAGCCGGTCGTGTTCGGTCACCACGTCACCGGCCGGGAGCCGTTGGTCCGCGACGGGAGGGTCTTCGGGCTCGACACCGGCGCCTGCCACGGCTGGAACCTCACCGCGTTGTGCGTTCCGGGGTTCACGGTCCACTCGGTGGCGGCACGCGCCGATCACTGGTCGGCCGTCAAGCGGGAGTGGCAGTTGCCGGTCCTGAAGGCCAAGCCGTGGCGTGACTTCGCCTGGTCGGAGCTGAGCGAGAAGGCGGCCCGGTTCTCCGGAACGTCCGATGCGGCGTCGCAGGAATGGCTCCGGGCGGTCGAGGAGTGGGCCGCTCGGCTGCGCGCCCTGGCTCCCGTTCTGGTCGATGCGGCGCATCGCGCCTCCATGGAACTCACCCCGGACGAGATGCGGCGGCATCCGGTTGCGCCAGTGCTGTTCCAGGCGCGCGGCGGGCGACTCGACCAGACCGCGTTGGCCAGGCGGTGCGCGACGCCGCGCAGGACGCTGGAGGTGGCGGCCGCCCTGGGAGTCGTCGCTCCCGACCCGCCCGGCTGAAGCGTCGCTGCGTGGTAGCGTTGCGATCGCATAGACGACTGTCGGCTACGGGACGAGAAATGGGAGGTGAGGTTGATGAGCGCCGCGAAGGCCGCTGCCGTGTGCAGCGCCCGCCGGACCATCCTCACGTCCCGGGCCCTGGTCTGACCTGACGTCCACGACCCTCTCGAAGCCCTAGCGGCTTTCGGGCGGTCGCGCTCTGTGCCGATCGGGGCCCTCGTTCAAGGGTCTTCACGTTGTCTCATTCTTTCTCCACCCAGCCGCGCCCTCTGGCGCACTACGGCTGGGACGATGCCTACGAGCACGCCTTCACGCCTCATCACGCCGCCGGGCTGGTCCCGGCCCGGATCGTGCGGGCCGAACGCGGCCTGTGCGAGGCGGTCACCGATGCGGGGATCGTCCGTGCGGAGATCCCCGCCGCCCGGCAGGGTGATCCGCTCACGGCGCCGTGCACCGGCGACTGGGCGGCGCTCCGTCCCGCGACCGCCGACCATGCCGCGATGCTGCACGAAGTTCTGGAGCGGCGCACCGCCCTGGTGCGTTCCAGCGCGTCGCGCACCTCGCACGGGCAGGTCCTCGCCGCCAATGTCGACACGGTCGTGGTGACCGTGTCTTTGGCCGCCCCGCTCAAACACGACCGCACCGAGCGGATGCTCGCCCTGGCCTGGGAGAGCGGCGCGCAGCCGGTCGTGGTGCTCACCAAGGCCGACGCGGGCGCCGACGCGGTCTCGGCCCAGGCCGAGGTGTCAGCGGTGGCGCCCGGCGTGGACGTGCTGGTCACCAGCGCCGCGACCGGGGAGGGCGTGGACGTCCTGACCGCCGTCCTGACCGGCACGGTCGTGCTGCTCGGCCCCTCGGGGGCGGGCAAGTCCACTCTGGGCAACGCCCTGCTGGGCGAGCCCCTTCTGGCCACCGGCGCCGTACGCGCCACGGACGGCAAGGGCCGGCACACCACCGCGTGGAGGGAACTGCTGCCGCTGCCCGGCGGCGGCGTCCTGCTGGACACCCCGGGCCTGCGCTCGATCGGCCTGCACGACGCCCAGGACGGGCTGGAGCAGACCTTCGCCGATATCCAGCGGCTCGCTGAGGACTGCCGGTTCACCGACTGCGCGCACATGAGCGAGCCGGGCTGCGCGGTCCTGGCGGCCGTGGAGGCCGGGACGGTGCCGGAGCGGCGGCTGGAGAGCTATCACCGGCTCCTGCGGGAGAACGCCTACGCCGCCTCGCGCACCGACGCGCGGCTGCGGGCCGACCGCGAGGCCGCCAGGAAGAACATCACGCAGCACCTGCGCGCCACCTACCGCTTCAGGGAGCGCCAGCAGTGACCTCCATCGAGAACAGGACCGCCATGCACGCCTGGATCACCCGCTCCGAGACCGCCGAAGACGTGCCCGCCATCCGCGAGATCGTCCTGGCCGCCTTCCCCACCGCCGAGGAGGCCGGCATCGTGGACGCCCTGCGCGCCGACCCCGAGGCGTGGATCGACGGCCTGTCCATGATCAGCACGACCCCCGACGGCACCCCGGCGGGGTACGCGCTGCTGACCCGCTGCCACGTCGACGGCGAGCCCGCGCTCGCCCTGGCTCCGTGCGCCGTACTGCCGTCGTTCCAGCGGACCGGCGCCGGCTCGGCCGCCATCCGCGCCGGTCTGGACGCCGCGCGGGCCATGGGAGAGAACCTCGTCCTGGTCCTCGGCCACGCCGGCTACTACCCGCGGTTCGGCTTCGTCCCGGCCTCCCGCTTCGGCGTCCGCGCGCCCTTCGAGGTCCCGGACGAGGCCATGATGGCCCTGGCCCTGGACGACGCCCGCCCGGTCCCGACCGGCACCATCCAGTACCCCGCCGCATTCGGAGTCTGACCCCACCCGGTGGTGCCCCACCCCCTCGGGGCACCACCGCCCCCCGTGCTCGATGAGCGCGGCCATAGAAATCCGCGGTTCCGAGTCACCGCCCTATCCGACCGAAAGCGGTCGCGGCCTCGCCGTTCGTCCACGAAATGCCCACCTGGTTCTTCCGACACCAATGCCCCTTGGCCTGATCAGGCAAGGACCCCTTCGACGCACCGGCGAATGCTTAGTGTTGGCAGAGCAGGAGGCATCGCAGGACCCAGGGTTCTTCATCGACGGGTGAGGTGAATGGCGAGGCGTCAGGGATTCATGGCGACGGTGGCACGGATGCAGCGCGAAGCCGAGAGTGCGGCGGCGGCGCGGCGGAGGGCGGAGGCGGCCGCGCAACGGGAGGCGGCACGGGCCCGAGCCGCCTACGAGCGTGCGCGGGCCGCCGACGAGAAAGAACGCAAACGCCTCTACGTCGAATCCCGAGTGGCCGAAGTCGCGGCGCAGAACGAGAGTCTCGCCCAGCGGCTGGAGGAATTGGATTCGATTCTGGTTTCGGGCCTGCGCACGAACACCCGTTTCAACCTCGATCGGCTCAAGGAAAAGCCGAACGTGAGGCCTTTCGACCCCGGACCGGCGGGCCACCCCGAACCTCCGCCACGGCAGGAGGCGTTCCTGCCACCCCCGCAGACGGGCATGTCCAAGCTGTTCGGCGGGGCACGGCACGAGGAACAGGTCCGGCAGGGGCAGCTGAACTACCAGCGAGCATGCGCCGAGCACACCCAGCGGGAACAAGCCCGGCAGGCCACGCTGAACCGCCTCCGGCAGGAACACTCCCGGCGGACGAACGAGGCCGAGGAGCGGGTGCGGCGGCAGCACGCCGAAGTCGAGTCGTTCAAGCGGGACCTCGCGGAGGGACGGCCCGACGCCGTAGCCGCGTACTTCGACCTCGTCCTCAACTCCGTCCCCCATCCCGACGGCTTCCCGACGAAGTGGCGGATCGCGTACGTCCCCGAATCCGCTCAGCTCGTGGTCGAGTACGAACTGCCGACCATCGACGTCGTTCCGACCGTCAAGGCCTACCGGTACGTCAAGACCTCCGACTCCGTCACCGAGACGAAGCGTCCGGCCTCCCAGATCAAGCCGCAGTACACCTCGGTCATCAGTCAGGTCGCGCTGCGTGTGGTCCGGGACCTGTTCGAAGCCGACGCCGCCGGTCACGTGACCACCATCGTCTTCAACGGCATGGTCGACACCATCGACGCCGCGACGGGACGCCCCGTCCGGCCCTGCCTGCTGACGTTGCGCACCACCAGGGAGGCGTTCTCCGACCTCGATCTCGCACGGGTCGAACCGGCGGCCTGCCTCAGGCATCTGGGCGCGGGTGTGTCCCGGAACAGCGCGGAGCTCTCGCCCGTCCGTCCCGTGCTGGAGTTCAGCATGGTCGATCCGCGGTTCGTCGAAGAGACCGACATCCTCGGGGAGCTGGACGAGCGGCCGAACCTGCTGGAGATGAACCCCACGGAGTTCGAAGGGCTGATCCAGAACCTGTTCGCGCGGATGGGCCTGGAGACCCGTCAGACCAGGCCGTCACGGGACGGCGGCGTCGACTGCGTCGCCTACGATCCGCGTCCGATCATGGGCGGCAAGGTCGTGATCCAGGCGAAGCGCTACCGGAACACCGTGGGGGTGTCGGCTGTCCGCGACCTCTACGGGACGCTGCAGAACGAAGGCGCGTCCAAGGGCATCCTCGTCACGACCAGCGGCTACGGTCAGGCTTCGTTCGACTTCGCCAAGAACAAGCCCATCGAGCTGCTCGACGGCGCGAACCTGCTCTACCTCCTCAAGGAGCACGCGGGAGTGGAAGCCCGGATCGAAGCGCCGGAGGGCTGGCGCGATCCGGACCTCGACCGCGCCGACTCCGCTGCTCCCCCGAGCCCGCTCCGCGCGGGCGAGAACGTCAAGATCTCCTCGCCCGCGGTCGTGTGCGCGTTCGCGCTGCCGTCTCCCGACCACGATCCCTGCGCCCTGCTTCTGAACCCCGACCGCATGGTCCGGTCCGACGCCGATTTCATCTTCTACAACCAGCCGGTCTCCGCCGACGGTGCGGTCACGTTGGACACCGCGGCCAGGCAGGTGCAGGTGGATCTGGCGCGGCTGGCCACGGACGTGTCGACCGTTCTGCTGGTCACGAGCGGGCCGCCCGGCAGCGTCCGGCTCACCGTGACCGAACGGGACGGCACTGCCCATGCTCTCGCGGCGGACGCCACGACCGAGACGGTCCTGGTCTGCGCCGAGGTCTACCGCCGCCAGGGCAGCTGGCGGCTGCGCGCCGTGGGCCAGGGGTACGCGGACGGCCTGGCCGGGCTGGCCAGAGACCACGGCGTCATCATCGAATAGCCGGACGGCGGAACGCCCCGGGCGGGGCGTTCCGCGGGTGGTGGGGTCAGATTCCGAGGCCGCGGCCGATGATCTCTTTCATGATCTCGGTGGTGCCGCCGAAGATGGTCTGGATGCGGACGTCCTGGTAGGCCTTGGCGATCGGGTACTCGGTCATGTAGCCGTAGCCGCCGTGCAGCTGGACGCAGCGGTCCACGACCCGCTTGAGGAGCTCGGTGTTCCACCACTTGAGCATCGCGGCCTCGTCGGGGGTCAGCTCGCCCCGGCCCTCCTTGACGATGCACTCGTCGGTGAAGGACCGCGAGACGGTCAGCTCGGTCTTCATCTCGGCGAGCGTGAACCGGTTGTGCTGGAACTTGCCGATGGGACGGCCGAACGCCTCGCGGGTCTTGCAGTACTCCAGGGTCTGCTCGAAGGCGGTCTCGGCGGCGGCCTGCGCGGTGGCGCCGATGGACAGCCGCTCGCGGGCGAGGTTCTGCATGAGGTAGATGAAGCCCATGCCCTCCTCGCCGAGGAGGTTCTCCTTCGGGACGCGGACGTTGTCGAAGAACAGCTCGGCGGTGTCCTGGGCGTGCATGCCGACCTTGTCGAGGTTGCGGCCGCGCTCGAAGCCCTCCATGCCGCGCTCGACGGCGAGGAGGCTGACGCCCTTGGCCCCGGCGGACGGGTCGGTCTTGGCGACGACGATGACGAGGTCGGCGAGGATCCCGTTGGAGATGAACGTCTTCGAGCCGTTGAGGACGTAGTGGTCGCCGTCCTTCAGCGCCGTGGTCCTGATGCCCTGGAGGTCGGACCCGGCGGCGGGCTCGGTCATCGCGATCGCGGTGATGATCTCTCCGGAGCAGTAGCCGGGGAACCAGCGCCTCTGCTGCTCGGGGCTGCACAGCTGCCGCAGGTAGCCGCCGTTGATGTCGTTGTGGACGGCGAAGCCGGGCCCGTGCACGCCGGCCTTCGCCAGCTCCTCGTTGAAGATCACGTAGTAGCGGTAGTCGGGGTCGCCGCCGCCGCCGAACTCCTCCGGCATGTCGATGCCGAGCAGGCCCGCGCGCCCGGCCGCCAGCCAGACCTCGCGCGAGACGATCCCGTCCTTCTCCCACTGCTCGTGGTGGGGCGCGATCTCCTTGGCGATGAAGGAGCGCACCATGTCGCGGAAGGCCTCGTGCTCCTCGGTGTAGATGTCGCGTCCCATCCGCCGGTCTCCCTACTGAGTGCGTGCCGACAAGTAAGTGCGTGCTGATACACGATTAATGTAACACTGGTGCTGTCACATACAGGGAGGCGGCATGGAGCTGACCGTCGACGAGCTGGCCTCGCGCGCCGGGGTCACCGTCCGGACCGTGCGGTTCTACGCCGGGCGCGGCCTGCTGCCCCCGCCGAGGCTGCGCGGCAGGACGGGCCTCTACGGCGCCGACCACCTCGCGCGGCTCGAACTCGTCCGGGAGCTCCAGTCGCTCGGGCTCACGCTCGCCTCGATCGAGAAGCACCTCCAGCGGATCCCGCTGGACGCGCCGGCCGAGGACCTCGCCCTCCAGCGCGCCCTGCTGTCCCCCTGGGCGCCCGAGCGCCCGGAGGACCTCGACCGGCACGAGCTGGACCGCCGCGCCGGACGCCACCTCGACGACGAGACGATCGCACGCCTGGAGGCCCTCGGCGTCGTCGAGCGGCTCTCCGCGAACGCCGTCCGGGTCATCAGCCCGGCCCTCCTCGGCATCAGCGCCGAGCTGGCGCAGCTGCCGATGCCGCTGGAGACACTGATCGCCTCGCACGAAACCGTCGACCGGTACACGACCGCGCTGGCCGCCGAACTCCAGCAGGTCTTCCAGGACACCGTCGTCCGCCCCTACCGGGAGGGCGGCCGCGCGCCCGAAGAGCGGGAGCGGCTCCTGGAAATGGCCGGGAAGCTCAAGCCGCTGATGATCCAGTCGCTGGTCACGTCGTTCCAGCGCGCGGTCGACCGGGCGATCCGGCAGTCCGTCCCCGGCGGCGGGGATGCGAGCACCCACGAAAGGACATCCGGATGAACGGCCGTTCCCGCATCATGATCGTGGTTCTGGGCGCGGTCACGGCGGCCACCACCGGTGGCTGCGCGTCGACCGGCGACCGCCCCTCCAGCGTGCCGTTCCAACCGGGCGAGCTGCGGTCGGTGCCCGACCCTGTGACGCTTCTGACGGCCGACTTACGTCAGGACATGCGCCTGGACGAGGACCGCCGTTCGGGGTGCCAGAACTCGGGATTCCACGCCCGCAGCGCCGTAACGATGTGGGTATGCACACTGCGCCCGCCGCAAGGAAGGAAGGTGACCCTTCCCAAGGGCGAGGCGGATCCCTCCGCGCGCGGAGCCATGCTGCGTATCCAACTGGAAGTGCATCACCCGAAAGGCGGCCGGACCGCCACCGCGCTCGCGGCGGCCGGCTTCGCCGACGACAAGAGGCTCTTCGGCCCGGCGGCACGGCCCCTCCGAGCGGGCGATGAAGGCTTCATCTCGCCCGACGAACCTGGCGAAGGCGAAGCCGTCACCGCCCTTGTCAGAGCCCGGAACGTGGTGTTCAGCATCTCCGCCGCCCTCTACCCCGCCCTCCGGCGGCCGACCCTTGCCGAACTAGAACGCCTCAGCGCGCGCGTCGCCACCGAGATGGGCCGTTCCCTCAAAGAACTCCAAGCTGAACGGCACGGCTAGGAGTTCTTCCATTCCTGGCCCTCGTACTCGACCAGGCGCGGGTGGACGAGGGTGTTGACGTCCACGTCGCGGGTCCGGCGGTCCTTGGGGAACACCGCCGCCGCCTGGAGCACCGGCCCGTCGAGGAAGCGCAGGTCGGGGACGTCCCGCGGCAGCTCCAGCGCGGGGGGACGCTTCCCGGGGGACGCCAGGACGAACCCCCAGTCGCCGAAGCTCGGCACGTCCACGTGGTAGGGGGTGGTCGCGAGGCCGGCGGCGGCGACGGACTTCTGGATGCTCCAGAACGACTTGGGCGCGAAGTAGGGCGACCCGGACTGCACGACGATCCGCCCGCCGGGCGCCAGGGCCCGCTTCACCATCCCGTAGAACTCGACCGAGTACAGCTTGGCGGTGGACACGTCGTCGGGGTCGGGCATGTCCACGATGACCGCGTCGAACTGCCGGTCCAGGCCGCGCAGCCAGGAGAACGCGTCCGCGTTGACGGTCTGGGCGCGCGGGTCCTCGAAGGAGCGGCGGTTGAGGGACTCCAGCGGTCCGTACGTCCGGGCCAGGTGGATCATCTCGGGGTCCAGCTCGACCAGCGTCGCGCTCTGGACGTCCCGGTAGCGCAGCACCTCGCGCAGCGCGAGGCCGTCCCCGCCGCCGAGGATCAGCACCCGCCCGTGCGGGCCCGACATCAGCGGATGGACGAGCGACTCGTGGTAGCGGTACTCGTCCAGCGAGGAGAACTGAAGGTCGCCGTTCAGGAAGAGCCGCAGGTCCGAGGGGCCGACCCCGGCCCGCCGGGTGATGACGATCTCCTGGTACGGGGTGCGCTTCGCCACCGCGATCGGGGCGTCGTACAGCGCCTGCCGCGCCGAGACCTCGAACCCGTCCGCGAGCGTGTACGTCACGCCGAGGGCGGCGAGGACGGCCACCATGCCGGCGGCGAGCGCGATCCGGGCGGCGCGTCCGACCTCGCGGCGGAACAGCCACATCACCACGGCCATCCCGGCGACGGCGTTCACCACGCCGACGAGCAGCGCGCCCTTGATGTGCCCGAACGTGGGCAGCAGCAGGAACGGGAACGCCAGGCCGCCGATCAGCGCGCCGACGTAGTCGGCCGCGAACAGGTCGGCCACCGCCGACCCGGCGTCCTGCCTGCGGATCCGCTGGAGCAGCGTCATCAGCAGCGGGATCTCCGCGCCGATCAGCGCCCCGACCGCGAACGCCACCACCACCAGCGCCGGGACGTACAGGTCGAGCCAGGCGAACGCCGCGTACAGCACGAGGACCGACACGCCGCCGATCAGCGCGAGCACGCCCTCCACGACCGCGAACGCCACCACGGCGCGGCCCTGCAGCGGCTTGGCGGCCAGCGAGCCGACGCCCATCGCGAACACCATCACCGACAGGACGATCGACGCCTGCGTGACGGAGTTCCCGACGAGGTAGCTGCCGAGCGCGACCAGGGCCAGCTCGTACACCAGGCCGCAGGCCGCGCACGCGAACACGGCCGCCAGGACCAGCGCGCGCGCCGCCCGCGCCGGGACGCGCAGTCTCCCCGGGCCGTCCCCCTCGGGACGGGACGGCTCCGGGGAGGGGTCGCCGGACGGCCGGACGGCCTGGTCCAGATCGCGGGACGTCAGGAGACCGCCCCGGCCACGATCGCCGCGACCCCGAGGTCGGCGGCGGCGACGACCCAGCCCGCCGGGTGGATCGCGCCGGCCGTCCCGCCCCCGTCCACGAGCGTCGCGCCGAGCTTGCCGGGGGTGAGCACGTCCAGCAGGAAGAACGCGACGATCATCAGCACGATGCCGATCCCGCCGAACACGGCGGTGTCCACCAGCCCCTCGGAAAGGTCGCTGTCGCTGGTGACGATCGCGGTGGTGACGATCAAGGAGACGCCGAGGAGCTTGGCGGCCAGCAGGAGCGCGGCGCCGCGGTTGCCCTCGGTCCAGATCTGCTTGCCGAGCTTGCCGGGCGTCGTCACCTCCACGACCAGGTAGCCGAGCGCCATCAGGGCGATGCCGACCGCGCCGTAGGCGAAGGTCGCGCCGATCTCGTGAAGGATGTCGTCGTTCATGTGTCGCTCCTCATCTGCCCGACCGCGTCATTTGCCCGACCCGGGTCCGCCGCCGCGGAAGGACGCGGCGCCCCTGCTCGTCCATCCGTTGCTGCCCGGACTGCTCCAGCGCCCGCTCACGTGCGAGTAGTGGCGGCTGTAGCCGCCGCGCGGGTTGTCGACCGTGATCCGGCTGCCCGTCCCGTTCGGCAGGACGCCGACGACGAGCTTCGGGTAGCGCATGAAGATGCCGCCGTTGGCGCCCATGGTGGCCAGGTCGTCCACCCGGTCGATCGGCTTGAACTTGCGGCCGATCTCCGAGGCGACCGTCTGGGGGGCCTTCGGCGACCGGTAGGTGTCGTATCCCACCTTGGTGTACTTGTCGGCGATCCAGGACGACTGCGACTTCCCGCAGCCGCCGAGCGCCGTGGCGGTCAGGGCGGCGGCGGCCACCGCGCCCGCCACCCGGTATCTGCTGTTCATGAGGGTCTCACCAGCCGGCTCCGCGTCATCACGATCTCCCGGGTCTGCGGGTAGGCGTGCCAGGTGCGCCATCCGAGCGCTGCCTCCTGCCCCGCCGTGTCCTCCAAGGCAAGGACGGTGACGGCGTGCGGGGATCCGGGGAAGGCCCCGGTCAGCGCGTCACCGCGGTCCGCGAGCCGGGCGCACACGGCCTCGACGGCGCGGGCGAACGCCGTCCCGTCGCTGTGCGCCGCGGTCGTCGCGGCGAAGTCGTACGCCCAGCCGGGCACGCTCGCCGCCGCATGGCCGGGCAGCGGGTCGGCGCGTCCGGGCAGGCACGCCACCGTCTCGCTCAGCGGCCCGGCGATGACCTGGTGGGACGCGCCGAGCAGGCGCAGCTCCACGGTCAGGCCCGCGCGCTCCACCGGCAGGACGGCGAGCGCGTCCATCGGCGGCAGTCCGAGCGCGAACGAGAGCCCGTCGGCGCGGGCGTCCGCGTAGGGGGTGTCGAGGGTGGCCTGCAAGGTCAGCTACCGCCCGGGTAGATCGTCATCGATCCTGCCGGGACGCGCTCGCCGAGGCCCGCCTCCCACTGGCCGCCCCCGTACTGCTCGAACGACAGGTACCTGCCGCGCGGGCCCTCGTAGTCGACGTACTCGACGCGGCCCTGCACGCCGACGCCCGTCGTGCCCTCGCTGGTGTAGTCGGCGGTGCCGTGCTCGTCGCGCCGGTACTCGACGCCGTCGACGACGATGGTCTTCTCCCCCGGCCGCAGGTCGCCGATCTCGTACTCGTTCCACCAGACGACTTCGAGGTCGGGGTCCTCCTCGACGGAGATCCACACCTTGGCGCCCTCGGTCGTGTCGGCGTCCAGGAGGTGCTCGCTCCAGGTGAAGCCGCCCTCCTTCAGCCGCAGCGAGCCGCGGACGAAGTAGCGGGTGCCGAGGTACTCCACCATGTCGCCGGCCTTGAGCGTGCGCGGGTCGCCGGCCACCTGGTCCTCGGCGGCGAACGGGTCGCGCGGGACGGCCGGGGCGGGCGCCGGCGCCGGCGCGCCCGAGCGGCGCCGCAGCAGGACGACGATGAGCACGACCAAGGCGATCAAGATCAGTGCCAGCAGGACCACTATCGCCGCTTTGCCCACGGCACCTCCATCGTTTCGTCCGTTCAAGGGGGACAGACCTGCGGATCCTACCGACTGTGGCCTGTCCGGCCCATACCGCGATCAGACGTATCAAAAGGAGATGCGGTTTCGCCCGGCAACTCCCGAATCACCGCGTGGACGCCCGGACCGGAACCGGCCGAGGCCGAGGGCGGGCGCGGCGGGTCAGAGGCGGGCGACGGCGGCGGCGACGCGGGCGTCGGTGGCGGTGAAGGCGATGCGGACGTGCCGGGCGCCGCCGGGGCCGTAGAACTCCCCGGGACCGACCAGGATGCCGAGGGACGCCAGGTGGGCGACGGTGTCCCAGCAGGGCTCGTCCCGCGTGGCCCACAGGTACAGGGACGCCTCGGAGTGCTCGATGCGGAAGCCGTGCCGCTCGAACGCCTCGCGCAGCGCGGCGCGGCGGCGCGCGTACCGGGCCCGCTGCTCGTCGACGTGGGCGTCGTCGCCGTAGGCCACGGTCATCGCGGCCTGCACCGGAGCCGGGACGATCATGCCGGCGTGCTTGCGGACCTCCAGCAGCCGCCTCACCAGCGCGAGGTCGCCGGTGAGGAACCCGGCGCGGTAGCCCGCCATGTTGGAGCGCTTGGACAGCGAGTTCAGCGCGAGCAGCCCCTCGTGGGAGCCCTCGCAGACGTCCGGGTGCAGGATCGAGATCGGCGGGTTGTCCCCGTCCCAGCCGAACTCCAGGTAGCACTCGTCGCTGACGACGACCGCGCCGCGGCCGCGCGCCCACGCCACGACCTTGCGCAGGTGCTCGGCGGGCAGCACCTTGCCGGTCGGGTTGGACGGCGAGTTCACCCACACGATCTTCGGGGAGACCGGGCCGAGCGCGAGCGTGCCGTCGGTCGCGACGGGGTCGGCCCCGGCGAGCCGGACCCCCACGTCGTAGGTCGGGTAGGCCAGCGCGGGGAAGACGACCTTGTCGCCGGGGCCGGCGCCGAGCAGCGTCGGCAGCCAGGCGACGAGCTCCTTGGTGCCGATGACGGGGAGGACGGCGTCGGGGTCGGCGGCCGTCACGCCGGCGCGGCGCCGCAGCCATCCCGCGACCGCCTCGCGCAGCTCCGGGGTCCCGTAGGTCTGCGGGTAGCCGGGCGCGTCGGACGCGGCGGCGAGGGCCTGGCGGACGAACTCGGGCGTCGGGTCCACGGGCGTTCCGACCGAGAGGTCGACGATGCCGTCCGCGTGCGCCAGCGCCCGCTCCTTGTACGGCGCGAGCCGATCCCACGGAAAGTCCGGCAGCGTGAACAACGCCCATACCTCCTTGGAGAAACCCGCCGGGCCGCGGTCGTCCCCGACCACGGCCCGGTTCCCGGCGAAGGCGGGCCCCGGAACGCTCCCGTGCGGAGCGCTCCAGACCCGCCCGAGATCAGTCGTCCTGGCTCTGCGGGGGCAGCGCGGCGACGATCGGGTGGTCCTTGTCGATCTTCCCGACCTTGGACGCGCCGCCGGGCGAGCCGAGGTCGTCGAAGAACTCCACGTTGACCTTGTAGAAGTCCTTCCACTGCTCGGGGACGTCGTCCTCGTAGTAGATGGCTTCGACAGGGCAGACCGGCTCGCACGCACCGCAGTCGACGCACTCGTCCGGGTGGATGTAGAGCTGACGCTTCCCCTCGTAGATGCAGTCGACCGGGCACTCCTCGATGCATGCCTTGTCGAGCAGGTCCACGCAGGGCTGCGCAATGACGTAGGTCACGTCAGTGACTCCTCTCGGATTTCCGGCCCCGCCGCACGTCACGGCTCACCGCAAGCTCGCTGTGAATAGTATGGCCACCCCGCCGCCGTCGATTCGACATGGGGGTCCCTACATGTCCGGCCGCTTCGCCGCACGCCTGGTGGTGGCCATCAATGGCGCCGACGTGGGCCAGCGGATCTCGCTGCGCCGCCGTCTGCCTACGGGAGAGTACAGCGACGTCGTGGGCGTACTCGAATCATGGTCCGGAGGGACGCTCGCGGTGCGCCGCCGCGACGGCGAGCTCGTCGAGGTGCCGGAGGCGACCATGGTCGCGGCGAAGGTCGTCCCGCCGCAGCCCCCGCCCCGGCGGCGCCCCCGCCGCGAGGAGCCCGACGAGGGCTAGCGCCCGCGCCGAAGATCGTCGGCGTGTCGCCGGGACGCCTCGTCCCGGGAGGTTCCGGGCGCCCGTCCACCGATCGGTGGACAACGGGTTCAACCGGTCGAGGCTGTCGGCGCCACCATGCCCGCGACCAGCATTGACGGCATGACGGAAGTTGCTGAGCGGGCGAGCGGGGATCCGGTGACCGGGCCGGAGGAGGTCGTGCGGCTGGAGGCCGTGCGCAAGGTGTACGGCGGTTCCAGGCGCGGGGTGGCGGCCCTGGACGGGGTGACGCTCCAGCTGGCCCGGAAGTCGTTCACCGCCGTGATGGGCCCGTCGGGGTCGGGCAAGAGCACGCTGCTGCACTGCGCGGCGGGGCTGGAGCGGCCGACGTCGGGAGCGGTGCGGCTGGCCGGGGCGGACCTGACGGCGATGGGCGAACGGGCGCTGACCCGGTTGCGTCGCGAGCGGATCGGGTTCGTGTTCCAGGCGTTCAACCTGCTGCCCGAGTTGACGGTGGTGGACAACGTGACGCTGCCGCTGCGGCTGGCCGGCCGCAGGCCCGGCCGGGGCGCGGTGGAGGAGGTGCTGGAGCGGGTCGGGCTCGGCGACCGGCGCCGGCACCGTCCCGCGGAGCTGTCGGGCGGCCAGCAGCAGCGGGTGGAGATCGCCCGGGCGCTGATCACGGACCCGGCGGTGATCTTCGGGGACGAGCCGACCGGCGCGCTGGACACCGGGAACGCCAGGGCGGTGCTGGAACTGCTGCGCGAGGTCGTCCGCGAGGCGGGGCGGACGGTGGTGATGGTGACCCACGATCCGGTGGCCGCCGCGTACGCCGACCGGGTGGTGTTCCTGTCCGACGGCCGGATCGCGGGCGCGCTGAACCGGCCGACGCCCGAGCGGGTCGCCGAGTGGATGACCCGGCTGCGGAGCGAGCCCGCGGCGGCGGGCGCCGAGGACGGCGGGGCCGAGACCGTGCGGGAGCTGTGGTGATCGGGATCGCGCTGCGCACGCTGCGCTTCCACAGAGGCGGGTTCGTCGCCTCGTTCGTCGGGATGTTCCTGGGCGCGGCGATCGTGATCGGCTGCGGCGGGCTGCTGGAGTCGGGGATCCACCGGGCGGCGCCGCCGCTGCGGATGGACGCCGCGCCGATCGTGGTGAGCGGCGACCAGCGCTACCACGGCACGGCCAAGGACGAGGTGTTCGCCGAGCGGGTTCCGCTGGACGCGGGGCTCGCGGGCGAACTGGCCGCGGTGCCGGGCGTGGCCGGCGTGGCGGCGGACGTGTCGTTCCCCGTGACGCTGACGCGCGACGGCCGCCGGCTGACCGGGCACGGCTGGTCGTCGACCCGGCTGGCCCCGTACAGGCTGGTGGAGGGCTCGGCGCCGTCCGGCAAGGGACGGATCGTGCTGTCCGACCGGCTCGGGGTGCGGGTCGGCGAGACGGTCGAGGCGCTGGTGCGCGGCCGCGCCGAGCGGTACCGGGTCTCCGGGCTCGTCGGCGGCGCCCTTAACGGCGCCTTCCTGCCGGACGCCGAGGCCGGGCAGGCCGCCGGCCGTCCGGGCGAGGTCGACTCGATCGGGCTGTTCACCGCCCCCGGAGCCGACGTCGCGAAGGTGCGGCGGGACGTCGAGAGGGCGGTGGACGGCCGCCAGGCGTCGGTCCTGACCGGCGACGAGCGGGGCCTGGCCGAGAACCCGGACGTCATGTCCGAGGGCGAGGACCTGATCCCGCTGGCCGCGGCGTTCGGCGGCCTGTCGGCCATGGTGACGGTGTTCGTGGTGGCCGCCACGCTCGGGCTGTCGATCCGGCGGCGGCGGCCGCAGACGGCGCTGCTGCGGGCGGTCGGCGCCACTCCGGGCCAGATCCGCCGCCTGATCGTCGGCGAGACGATGCTGCTGGCGGTGGTCGCCACCGGGCTGGCCTGCCTGCCCGGCCCGCACGTCGGGCGGTGGCTGCTCGCCGCGTTCGCCGAGGCCGGGGTGGTGCCGGACACGCTCGCCTACCGCGCCGGGATCGTCCCGGTCGTCGCCGGTGCCTGCACCGCGCTGCTCACCGCGCTCGGCGCCGCCGTCGTCGCCGCCCACGGCGCGGCCCGCACCCGGCCTGTCGAGGCGCTCGCCGAGGCGTCCCGGGAGACGCGCCGGTTCAGCCGGGTCCGCCTCGCGCTGGGGCTGGCGTTCCTCGCCGGCGGCGCCGCGCTCGCCTGGGGCACCGCCGGCTCGGACGGCCCCGACGCGGCCGGAGTCGCCACCCCCGCCGCCATGGTGTGGACGGCCGGGTTCGCGCTGCTGGGCCCCGTCCTGGCCGCGGCCGTCACGGCGGCGCTGCGCCGGCCGCTGCGCGCCGCGACCGGATGCGCCGGGTACCTGGCCACCGAGAACGCCCGGGCCGGGACCTCGCGGCTGACCGGCGCGATCCTGCCGGTCATGCTGGCCACCGGGCTGGCGCTCGCGCTGACCTACATGCAGACCACCCAGACCGAGGGGGCGCGCGCGGTGTTCCAGGAGAACCTCCGCGCCGACCTGGCGGTCACCTCCCCGGCGGGCGGCCTGCCGCTGGACACCGTCGACTGGATCGCCCGGCGGCCCGGCGTCGCGGCCGCCTCGGCCCAGGTGACCAGCACCGGCTACATCGAGCCCGCCGAACTGGCGGGGCCGCTGGTCCACAAGGGCGACGCGGGCGAGGGCGCCCCGCAGCCGCCGACGATGGCGCTGCTGGGGGTCACCGCCGCCGGCGTGACCCGGACGACCGCGTACCGCGCCACCGGCGGCAGCCTCGACGCCCTCGTCGGCGCGTCCGTCGCGCTGCCGGAGCGCTTCGCCGCCCCCTACCGGATCGGCGACACGATCCCGATGCGGCTGGGCGACGGCAGCCGGGCCGCCCTCAGGCTCGTGGCCACCGTCCGCACGCGGCCCGGATACGAGACCGCGCTGCTGCCCGCCGCGACCCTCCTGCCGCACACCGGCGGCGGGCTCGTCCCGCAGATCATGGTGTCCGTCCGGCCGGGCGCCGACCGCGACCGGCTCGCCCGCACGCTCGCCCAGGGGCGCCCCGGCCTCCGCGTGGTCGACCGGGCGGCGCTGTCCGCGCTGCGCGCCGAGCAGGATCGCACGCAGGCCTGGATGTCCTGGCTGGTGCTGGCCGTGGTCGTCGGCTACGCCGCGATCGCGCTGGTCAACGCCCAGATCCTCGCCGTCGGCGAGCGGCGCCGCCAGTTCCGGCTGCTGCGCCTGGTCGGCGCGGCCCGCCGGCAGGTCCTGCGGATGATGGCGGTGGAGGCCGTCCTGGTCACCGCGGCCGGGCTCGCCGCGGGAGCGCTGGTCGCCGCGGCGACGCTGGTCCCGCTGAGCCTGAGCGTCCTGGACGCGCCCGTCCCGCACGGCTCCCCGTGGATCCTCGCCACGGTGATCGCCGCCGCACTCGCCCTGACCCTGGCCGCCACGCTCCTGCCGACCCTGTCGCTGCTGCGCGCCCGTCCAGGCGGCGCCGTCGCGGGCGGCCGCCGCTAGCCGGTCCGGGAGCCCCGCCGCCCGCGCTCGTACGGTTCAGTGCTCGCCGGACGCCCGGCGCTCGTCCCGGCGGAGCTCGACGTCCCGCACGCCTACTCGGCGATCGGCGAC
>NZ_JBEUPA010000025.1:0-76215 GCF_040492065.1 Actinomadura sp. NPDC000929
AGTCGACCGGTACTAATAGGCCGAGTGGCTTGAACACACTGAACGTTCAGAGTGAGTCGCTGCGAGAGATGTTCGCGTCCCTGTGTGGTTCCCAGGAAACAACTGGGTTCCCGTGGTTTTGATAAGTGAATTCTGAGCCGATTGGCTTGGACGTTGATTTGCCCACCTGTGGGTGGTGCGTTGAGACGTTCGGTGGTTTTGGCGAGGGGGAAACACCCGGTCCCATCCCGAACCCGGAAGTTAAGCCCTTCAGCGCCGATGGTACTGCATGGGAGACCGTGTGGGAGAGTAGGACGCCGCCGGACACATATTAGGAAAGGGCCCCGCCGTCACGGCGGGGCCCTTTTCCATTTTCTGTCCCTGTGCGCTGTTAGCCTGCGCGCCATGGATCACCTGTTCGCCCGGTCTCTGGACGGGCGTCTCTGCGTCTACGAGGTCGACGCCGCCGCGGAAGGCCCCCTCCAGGCGGCCTGGTCCGTCGACGTCGGCGCCGGCCTGGACGTGAGCAGTCTCGCCGTCGCCCCTCTGGGCGACTCCCTCGTCTACGCGACGCAGCACGACATCGTCCGCCTGCGCCGCGACGGTGCCGAGCTGTGGCGATACGCGTTGCTGCCCAGGTCGACCGAGAAGTACGGGCACAGGCCGACGGTCGCCTTCTCGCCGGACGGGACGCTCGTCTGGGTGTACCGGCCGGATGCGATGGCGGGTCGCGGAAGCCCCGACACCTGGGTGGTTCTCGACGCCGGGTCCGGAAAGGTCCGGGCGCAGGCCGATCTGGGGTCCTGCGGGCACGGCGGAGAGCACCTGCCACTGCCGGACGGGTCACGGATGCTGCTGGACGTGGGCGAGGGCCAGGACGGTGCGCTCGTCTTCGCCGGCTCCCTCAAGGGGGCGACGCTGGAAGTGGAGCAGTACCCGTGGGACGACCGGTGCGTCATGGCCCTGGCGCCGGGCGGCGGGCAGTTCATGAGCATCGACCACGGGCAGGCCGATGTGGCCTTCCACGAGTGTCCGAGCGGCGAGGTGGTGCTGAGCCTGCCGGTGGCGGCGTTCGGCCACGACCCCGAAACCGCGGCCTTCGAGTGGAGCGGCGGGTATCTGGACGCCGACACGGCCATCGTCACCATCGGCGGCGAGCGGGAAGAGGACGATGTGCCGGACGACGAACGGGAATGGCACGTCCACTACCGGATCGATCTGCGCACCGGGGGAGTGGTCGACCGGTTCGAGGCGCATTCCCGCCATTCTTACGATCTGGAGCCGCTGGGGGACGGTTCCTGGCTGACCTCGGATCCGGACGGTCGGCCCGTTCGTCGGGTCGACCGAGGAGCGGGCGGCGGCTGACGCCGATCCCGAGAAGGCGCCGTCCGGCCCACCGGCCGGCTGGCTCTCGGCCGGTGGGCGGTGTCGCGGTGAGGCGTCAGAACTCGTCGCCGGCGAGGACGGTGTCGGCGTCGACGATCCGGTACGCGTAGCCCTGCTCGGCCAGGAAGCGCTGCCGGTGGGCGGCGTAGTCCTGGTCGAGGGTGTCACGGGCCACGACGGCGTAGAAGCGCGCTCCCGCGCCGGACGCCTTGGGCCGCAGCAGGCGACCCAGCCGCTGCGCCTCCTCCTGCCGGGACCCGTAGGCGCCCGAGACCTGGACGGCGACGGACGCCTCGGGAAGGTCGATGGAGAAGTTCGCCACCTTGGAGACGACGAGAACGCTGATCTCTCCGCTGCGGAAGGCGTCGAACAGCCGCTCACGCTCGCGGATCCGGGTCTCGCCCTTGATGACCGGCGCGTCCAGGAGCGCGCCGAGCTCGTCCAGCTGGTCGATGTACTGGCCGATGACGAGGGTCTGCTCGCCGCGGTGCCGGTCGACGAGCGCCTGGATGAGCTTGGTCTTGGTGTCGGTCGTGGCGCAGAAGCGGTACCGCTCCTCGGGCTCGGCGGTCGCGTAGGCGAGGCGCTCGGAGTCGGTGAGGGTGACGCGGACCTCGACGCAGTCGGCGGGCGCGATCCAGCCCTGCGCCTCCATGTCCTTCCACGGCGCGTCGTACCGCTTGGGGCCGATGAGGGAGAACACGTCCCCCTCGCGGCCGTCCTCCCGGACGAGGGTGGCGGTGAGGCCGAGGCGGCGGCGGGCCTGGAGGTCGGCGGTCATCCGGAAGATCGGCGCGGGCAGCAGGTGGACCTCGTCGTAGACGACCAGGCCCCAGTCGCGGGCGTCGAAGAGCTCCAGGTGCGCGTAGGCGCCCTTCCTGCGCGTGGTCATGATCTGGTAGGTGGCGATGGTGACCGGCCGGATCTCCTTCTTGGTGCCGGTGTACTCGCCGATCTCGTCCTCGGTGAGGGACGTGCGGCGCAGCAGCTCCTGCTTCCACTGGTGCGCGGAGACGGTGTTGGTGACGAGGATCAGCGTGGTCGCCTGGGCGCGGGCCATGGCGGCGGCGCCGACGATCGTCTTGCCGGAGCCGCAGGGCAGGACGACGACGCCGGAGCCGCCGTGCCAGAACGCCGAGGCGGCCTCGCTCTGGTAGGAGCGCAGCTCCCAGCCGTCCTGGGCGAGGGAGATGGCGTGGGCCTCGCCGTCCACGTAGCCGGCGAGGTCCTCGGCGGGCCAGCCGAGCTTGAGCAGGGCCTGCTTGAGGGCGCCGCGCTCGCTCGGGTGGACGGCCACGGCGTCGTCGCCGACCCGGTCGCCGATCATGCCCTTGATCTTCTTGGCGCGCAGCACCTCCTCCAGGACCGACCGGTCGGAGGACGACAGGACGAGCCCGTTCACGGGGTCCTTCTCCAGCCGCAGCCGCCCGTACCGGGCCATGGTGTCGGCGACGTCCACGAGCAGGGCGTGCGGGACGGGGTAGCGGGAGAACCGGATGAGGGTGTCGACGACCTGCTCGGCGTCGTGGCCGGCGGCGCGCGCGTTCCACAGCGCGAGCGGCGTCACCCGGTAGGTGTGGACGTGCTCGGGCGCCCGTTCGAGCTCGGCGAACGGGGCGATCTCCTTGCGGCAGGCGTCGGCCAGGTCGTGGTCGACCTCCAGCAGCAGCGTCTTGTCGGACTGGACGATGAGCGGACCGTCGGTCAAAGCAGAAGCCCCCGTCGGGTTTCGGAAGATCGATGCCTCGTCCGGACACCGGCATCGCTGCCGCACGCTACCCGAGCGGCGACCGCACTTCGCGCGTTCCGGAGAGGACGGGGTCTTCAACGCCCCGGCCACCGCGTTTATTGCGCGCCGTCGTCCGGCGGCGCGGCGCGCGGCGGGTCAGATCCCCTCGGTGGAGCCGTAGTCGGGCTCGGACATGATGCCGAAGAGGACCCAGACGATCAGGAGGGCGATGCCGATGACGAGGGACGCGGCGAAGAGCGACCAGCTCCAGATCGTCAGTCTCCGGGCGGACTCCGGGTCGGTCTGGACGCGGCCGAGGGCGATCGCCGCGGTGATGACGCCGGGAATCGCCACGATGTTGCAGCACATGACGATCGCGACGGCGTTGCAGACGAGCGCGGCGATGGTGAAGCCGTTGCTCGTGGCCTGGTGGGGGACCCCCGGAGGCCCGTACCCGTAGCCGGGCTGGCCGTAGCCGGGCTGGGTGTAGCCGTAGCCCTGCCCGTACGCGCCGCCCGTGTCCCACTGCCGGTTCCCGCCGTAGGGGTCGTCCCAGCCCGACGGCGGACGCCCTCCGTACCCGCTCATCGGGAGCCTCCCTCGCACCGTTCGCCCGGACACGCTATCCCGTCCGATGGGTTGTTGATTGGACCGTATGCGAGGTTCGCCGGTTCCCGTCGTTCGCGGCGTCCGGTTCCGGACATCGGCGGATCGCGCCGGGACGGCTCAGGAGGCGTCGTCGAGCTCGGAGACCCCGGTGATGCGGTGCAGCGCGAAGCGGTGCACGGCGGCGCGGGTCGCGTCGTAGCCGGTGAGGAAGCCGCCCTCGACGCGGACGGGTTCGACGATGCGGCTGGACGCCTGCCCCTGCTGGTCGAGGTAGCCGATCCACACGCGGCCGCCGCGTTCGACGGCGCCGCGCAGCCGCTCGACGGTGGCCATCGCGGGTGAGCGGGGCGGCTCGCCGGAGGGGGCCTGCCGGGCGTGCTCGGCGCCGTGCAGGGACGCCTCGTCGCCGGCGCGCAGCGCCCGCACGGCCGCGGAGATCATCGAGGCGTCGGTGCGGTCGTCGGGGCGGAACCGGACGATCTCGGCGGTGGGCGGCGGGTCGGCGCGCTGCGCGTCCGGCCGGGTCACGATCACGCCGCCGCCGGGCGCCTCGGCGACCGGGGCGAGGCCCATGGCGCGCAGGCCGTCGAGCAGGTCGGCGCGCTGCAGCCCGGACGCCAGGACGGTCGGGGCGAGGCGGTACAGCCGCAGCGGCGCGGCGCGCCGGTCGGCGAGGATCTCGTCGAGGGTGGCGGGCGCGTCGGTCCGGACGTAGGACGACAGGGCGCCGACGCGCAGGTGCCCGTGGCGGCGGGCGACGTCGTCGATCAGGTAGAGGAGCGGCTGCGGGAGCGGGGTCGCCGAGTGCCGGGTCAGCAGGTCGGTGACGTCGGCGGCGGTCCGCCCCGCGTCCAGGGCCCGGCGGATCGACTCGGGGGTGAAGCGGTACACGGTGGCGCCGCCGGTCGACTCGACGTCGGCGGCGAGGGCCAGCTCCCGGGCGAGCTCGGTGACCAGCGGGCCGGGCGCGACGGCGGTCAGGTCGGCCTGGACGAGGATCTCGTCGACGGGCTCCGGGAGGTACTTCTCCAGCGCGGGCTCGGGGTCGTCGCCGGCGAGCAGGTCGCGGCCGAACGGGGCCAGCTCGCCGAAGCCGGTGAGCCCGAGGGCGGCGGCCTCGCGGAGCGTCCAGCCGACGAGGCGGTCGCGGGCGGGCCCGCCGTGGCGGGGCCGCAGCCACGCCAGCCGCGCCAGGAGCGCGTCCTCGCCGACGACGACGCCGCGGCCCGCGCCGGCGAGGACGTCGAGGACGGCGCGGCGGGTGGACGGCGCGCTGCTGCGCACCATCGCCTCGCTGAGGGCGTTGATGAGCCGGTCGCGGTCGTCGCGGTCGCCGGCGAGCCCGGCGGCGCGGTCGGACTTCAGCCAGCCGCGGGCCAGCTCCGTCCAGCGCCCGGCGGTGTCGCGCATCAGCCACAGGTCGTAGGCGGGCGTGGGCAGCCACTCGCCGTCGAGGTCGCCGCTGCGGGTCAGCAGGCCCGCCGCGTAGGCGACCTCGACGAGCAGGGCCGCCTTCCACTCGGGGACGTCCAGGAGCGTCGCGGCGGCGCGCAGGTCGCGGACGGCGAGGCCGCCGCTGCGCAGGACGGGCGGCGGTTCCAGGCCCCAGCGCTCCAGCAGGTCCTCGATGAGCCGGACGGCGCCCGCGGCCTCGCCCGCCGCGGCGCGCACGACCACGTCCTCGCGGCGCGGTTCGGCCGCCGGGGCGAGCGGCGGCGGCTCGGCGGGGACGTCCCGGAACAGCCGCCCGCCGCGCAGGTGCAGGGCGACCTCGCGGGGCAGGGTGACCGTGCGGTCGTCCTCGGCGGCGAGGAGGCCGCGCGCCAGGAGCCGCTCGATGGGGGTGGTCGCGGTGTCGAGCCGGACGGGACGGCGCGCGTCGGCGACCCGCCCGACGGGAGGCCCCCACGCGAGCTGGTCGAGGGCGGCCCGCGCCTCGGGCCCGGCGTCCTCGATCAGGGCGGCGGGGTCGCTCAGCAGCTCGGCGAGCCGGGCGAGGAGGCGGCCGGAGTCGGCGAAGCCGCGCGGGGCCTCGCCGTCCAGGTCGGTGACCAGGTCGGTGAGCCGCTCGGCGGGGTAGCCCGCGAAGACCTCCCGGACGGGCGGCCCGAGCCCGGCCGGGTGCGGCAGGCTCTGCCGGACGCCGGGCGCCGTGGCCGGGGCGCCGTCCCCCCACGCCAGGCCGAACCGGCGGAGGGTGGCGAGCGCGCCCTCGGCCTGCCCGGGGGTGGCGTCGAGGGCGGCGGCGAGCGCGTCGGGCCCGGCCGGGGCGGGCAGGACGAGCAGGGCCTCCAGGACGGCGAGGGTGAAGCGGTCCAGGCGGTCGAGCGCGCGGGACACGGCGGCGGGCGTGGCGGCGCGGGCGGCGAGCGCGGTCAGGTCGGCGGGGACGGGGGCGAGCAGCTCGGGACGCGCGGCCAGCAGCGCGCGCAGTTCGTCGTCGCCGCGCGCGCGCAACCAGTCCGCATACGTTTCCATGCCGTTCCCCAACTTTAAGTCGCGTGCATGCCGCAGGCACGCGGGCCTCCAGGTTAGAGGCCCGCGCGAGGTGGGGAACGCCGGCCGGCCGCGATCAGGTGGCGGGCGTGCGGTCCAGATGCACCAGCCCGAGGCCGAGGCGCGCCCAGCTCTCCACGAACCGCTTCTCGTCGATGCGCGTCGGCGGCTCGTACATCGCCTCGTTCGCGAGCCAGTAGTTCACCACGGCGCCGCCGAGGATCGACGCGACCGCGGGCCAGTCCTCGTCGAAGCCCTCGAACTCGGGCTGCGCCGCCAGCCAGGTGGCGATGCCGTCGTACAGCGGGTTGACGATGCCCTCGCGCATCTCCGCCACCAGGTTCGGGAACTGGTCGAGGTCGCGGAACAGGACCCGGATGAGGTCCTGCTCCTCGCGCATCTTGGCGAGCCCGGCCTGGCACGTCATGCGCAGCCGGGTTTCGAGCGGGCGCTCCTCGAAGGCGGTGGACTGCGTGAGGACGTCGCTGATCTGCCGGCGGGTCCGCTCGATGTGCTCGCGGATGGCCGAGGAGAGCACCTCCTCCTTGGACCGGAAGTGCCGGTAGAGGCCGCCCGCGCCCGGGGACAGGCCGGCCGCGGCCTCGATCTCGGCGACCGACGTCGCCGCGTAGCCCCGGTCGGCGAACAGCCGGAGCGACTCGGCCACGATGCGGTCGCGCGTAGATGTCGTCATGGTGATGAATTCCCTCCGCAAGAACAGTAAGGCATGTTCACGCGGCCGGTCCCCCGCGTCGCGCGCGGCGCGCCCGAATCCGTGATGCCGCTCGCGGCGGGGTGCCCGCGGACTAGAGTTCCTTCGTCCGCGCCCCGTCGCCGGAAGGGGCGTCGTCGGAAAGGTCGGCGATGTTCAAGTCTCCGCGGAAGGCGGCCGACGGGGCCTTCCTGCCCGAGGACTTCGTGGTGCCCACGCTGGTGGCCGGGCCCGACTTCCAGATCCGTCCGATCACCGTGCACGACGTGGTCAAGGACTACGGCGCCGTGATCGGCAGCCTGGACCGGCTGGCCGGCCGGTTCGGGCCCGAGTGGGGCTGGCCCGACCGCGAGTTCACCTTCGAGCAGGCCCTGATCGACGTCGCGTGGCTGCAGAAGCAGGGGCAGCTGCGGCGCTCGTTCAGCTACGTCGTGATCACACCGGACGGGGAGAAGCAGCTCGGCCGCATCCACGTCGCCCCGTCGGACCGTCCCGGCTCGGACGCGGTGGTGGTGTTCTGGGTGCGCGCGGACGAGGAGAACTCCGTCCTGGAGAAGGAGCTGGAGGGGTTCGTCCGCGAATGGCTCAGCACGGCGTGGCCCTTCGACAAGGTCCGCTTCCCCGGCCGCGACTAGCCCGCTACCGGCCCAGGCGGCGGACGAGGCCGACGAGGATGCGGCCGACCACCAGGTAGACGAGGGCGGCCAGGCCGTAGTTGACGGCGACCTCCACCTTGGGGTTCTCCGGCTGGAAGACGTCCCTGAACTGCCAGCACAGGTCGGTGGCCCGGTCCCCGAACCAGCGGACGAGGTCGTTGGAGGTGTTGGCCTCGAACGCGACGAAGACGATGTGCACGGCCAGGATCACCACCACGAGCGTGGTGGCGACGGAGACCGCCGCCGCGAGCAGGCCGGCGGCGCGGCGGCGGGTCGCCGCGGCGGCGGGCAGCCGGCGGGCGCGCGGTGCGCGGTGGTCACCGCCCGGCTCGGTCTGGGTCCCTGCCATGTGCGGCCTCCTTCACCGGGCCGGGCCCGGGTCGTCCTTGGGGCGGGGGTGGTGCGTTCGTATGCTGCGTTTTCCCTGGTCAGGTGGTTTGTGGTCGAGGGCCCGGGTATATCCGAGACACGGTCCCGCGCTCTCCTACTCGGATCCCGTCGCATCGCCACTACCAGGAGAGCGCGGGTCCTTCCGTGTGTCCACCCCCTTACCCTGTGGACGTGCTCGATCTTTCCTCCTCCGCGCCGTCCCGCGACGGCCTCGCGATCGGTTTCGACCTCGACCTGACCCTCGCCGACACCCGCGCCGGGATCAGCGCCGTCTACGCGGCCCTGGCGGCGGAGACGGGCGTGCCGATCGACACCGCGCAGGTGGTGCGGCGCATCGGGCCCCCGCTGGAGGAGGAGCTGGCGTACTGGTTCCCGCCGGAGGAGGTGCCGGCGATGGCGGCGCGCTACCGGGCGATCTACGCCGACGTCGCGGTCCCGGCGACCGTGCTCATGCCGGGGGCCGCCGCCGCGCTGGAGGCGGTGCGGGCCCGCGGCGGGCGGGTGGTCGTCGTGTCGGGCAAGAACCAGGCCGACACCGAGCGGACCGTCCGGTTCCTCGGGCTGGCGGCGGACGCCGTGGTGGGCGGCCTGTTCGGCGCCGACAAGGGCGCCGCCCTGCGCGAGCACGGCGCCGGCGCCTACATCGGCGACCACACCGGCGACGTGGACGCCGCCCGGGCGGCCTCGGCGGTGGCGGTGGCCGTCGCGACCGGCGCGTACGACTCGGCGGCCCTCACCGCCTACGGCGCGGACGTCGTCCTGCCGGACCTGCTGGCGTTCCCCGGCTGGCTCGGCGGTTTCCCGGCGGGCTGACCCGCCCCCCGGCGGGCTGAGCTGCGCGGCGATATTCGGATGCCGTTCCGGAGCGGCCGGGATAGCGTCGATCGCGTTGCCCCGTAGGCCTCGCGGCGCCCCCGGCATGTTCACCGGCCCGCGGCGAGGCACTAATCTTGGGGTCGATTCAGGACGCTTACCGAACGAGGTCTCCGGTGCCGACTGGCAAGGTCAAGTGGTACGACTCCGACAAGGGGTTCGGCTTCCTCACCCGCGACGACGGCGGTGAGGTCTTCGTGCACTCGTCGGCGCTGCCGGACGGGGTCACGACCCTCAAGCCGGGCCAGCGCATCGAGTTCGGCGTGGTCGAGGGGCGCCGCGGTCAGCAGGCCCTGCAGGTGCGGGTGCTGGAGACGCTGCCGTCGGTGGAGAAGACCATCGCCAAGCAGCGGCGCAAGAAGCCCGACGAGATGGTCGTCATCACCGAGGACCTGATCAAGCTGCTGGACGGGATCTCCAACACCTACCGGCGGGGCAAGCACCCGGCCCCCGCGGAGGCCAAGAAGATCGCCATAGTGCTGCGCGCGGTCGCCGACGACCTGGCGCCCTGACCGTCCCCGCCCGCTCCCGGCCGTCCGGGCGCCTCGCGGCGCCGGAGGTCAGGCGCGCATCTCGTGGTGCGCGTCCTTGAGCGGGCCGGTGCGGTCGGGCCCGCCGGCCCGGCGCTGGACTCCGGCCTGCCGCAGCACCAGCAGCCCGGACGCGAGGGCCAGCGCCGCCGCGACGACCGCGAGTGCGAGCCGCCCGTCGGCGACGATCGACATGCCGAGGCCGAGCAGTCCGCCGAGGACCCAGCTGAGCTGGTGCAGGGTCTCCGAGACCGCGAAGGTGGACGAGCTCACCTCCTCGCCGATCTCGCGCTGCACGACCGCGTCCATGGACAGCTTGCCGAGCACCTGCCCGAGCCCGGCCGCGGTCGCCACGGCGAGGGCCGCCCACAGCCCGAAGAACGCGGCGCCCGCGGCGGTGACTCCGGTGACGCACGCCAGCGTCGCCGAGACGATGAACCGCGGCGCCCGCGCCTTCATCCAGGCGCCGAGCGCGGTGCCGATCAGCCCGCCCGCGCCCGCGCACGCCGCGAGCAGGCCGAGGGCGACGTGGTGCGACACCGGGTCGAACCGCTCCTGGCGCAGCAGGAACGCCAGATAGATGATCAGGAAGCCGGAGAACGCGCGCAGCACCGCGTTCGCCTGCATCGCCTCGGCGACGACCGGGCCGACGCGCGGCAGCGCCCGCCACGCGCGGCGCGGGGCGGCCTTCTCCGCCGCCGGTTCGGCCTCGGGGACGTCCACGTGCCGGGGCAGCCGTATGGTGAACACGGCGCCCAGCAGGAACAGGACCGTGCCGATGCGCAGCACCCAGCCCGGCCCGACCAGCACGGCGAGGCCGGCCCCGGCGGGCGCGGTGATCGACGCGGCGATGAGCCCGGCGAACGAGCAGCGCGCGTTCGCCGTCACCAGCGAGATCTCCTCGGGCAGGACGCGGGGGGTGACCGCGGCGCGCAGCACCCCGAAGGCCTTGGAGAGCACCAGCACGCCGAACGCGGCCGGGAGGAAGGTGACCTGGTCGCCGTGGGGCAGCGCGCTCGCCAGCGCCCAGCACAGCAGCGCCCGCATCACGAACGTGCTCGCGATCGCGTACCGGCGGACGTGCCTGGCCCGGTCCAGCGCGGGGCCGATCAGCGGTGCGACCAGCGCGAACGGCGCCATCGTGACGACGAGGTAGAGGGCGACCTGGCTGCGCGCCTGGTTGACGTCCAGGCCGAAGAACAGGGTTCCCGCGAGCGCGACGGTGACCAGCGCGTCCCCGGCGGAGTTGAACGCGCACGCCTCGATCAGGCTGCCGAGCCCGCTGCGGCCGGCGCCCTGGGCGTGGGTGACGCGGCGGGTGAGCCGTCCGGTCCCGAGCGCCGCCGAGCGCGCTGCGCGGCACGCCCGCGCCGCACCCCCGGCGACGGCGCGCGCGGACCGACCTGCCCGTGTCCGGTCTGCCATCCGCCCTGTTCTCTCCTCGCGGTCGTCCCGGCTCGGGGGCCGGGGGCGGCCATCGGAGTCCTCGACTGAGAGTACGTTCCCCGCTGGAATGAGGGATCACCTCGCGGACGGCGCCCGCCTTGTGCGGGCCACGTGCCCGCATGGGCGAGAATTGACATGTGAGCCCACAGCGCCAGTCCAGCCCCGCGCGCTCCGCCGCCGCGCGCACCACGTCCGGGGCCGCCCGCCGGTCCCGCACACCCGCCGTCGACTCCGCCTGCGCCGAGGCGGTCGACCTCGCCCGGGAGGCCGCCGAGGAGACCGCCGGCCAGACCCAGGTCGGCGAGCACCTCGGCCTGCGCGCCGAGGGCGACCGGGTGGTCACGCACTACTTCGTCTGCCTCGACCCCGCGTACACGGGCTGGCGGTGGGCCGTGACGGTGACCCGCGCGTCGCGCGCCAGGAACGTCACGGTCAGCGAGTGCGTCCTGCTCCCCGGCGACGACGCGCTCCTCGCGCCGCCGTGGGTGCCGTGGCTGGAGCGGCTGCGCCCGGGCGACCTCGGCCCCGGCGACCTGCTGCCGACCGCGCCCGACGACGTGCGGCTCGCGCCCGGCTTCACGCAGGTCGACGAGTCGACCGACCGCGAGACCCAGTGGGAGCTCGGCCTCGGGCGGGTGCGGGTGCTGTCGCGGGAGGGCCGCGACGAGGCCGCCGCCCGCTGGTACGACGGCGTCGCCGGGCCCCGCGCCCCGATCGCCGCGTCCGCCCCCGCCCAGTGCTCCACCTGCGGTTTCTACGTGGTGCTGGCGGGCGCGCTGCGGCAGGTGTTCGGCGTCTGCGCCAACGAGTACGCGCCCGACGACGGCCGCGTCGTCTCCGCCGACCACGGCTGCGGCGCGCACTCCGAGGCCGTCTCCCTTCCGGCGGTGTCCGAGCACAACCCGCCGGTCATCGACGAGCTCGGCTACGAGGTCGTCCCCACCGGCGGTGACGAGGACGCCGCGTCCCTCGACGACGAGGCGCTCGGCCACAGCTGATCCCATGGAGGACGTGTTCGGCGCGCGGGCGCTGCGAGAGCGGGTCCTGCGCGCCTGGGCCGAATCCCCGGCGCGCTTCCGCGAGGACGCCAACGCCGAGGAGGACCACGCCCTCGGCGGCTACCGCGACCGCGTCGTCATCGAGCTGGCGCAGAACGCCGCCGACGCCGCGCGGCGCGCCGCCGTGCCGGGCCGCCTCAGGCTGGCGCTGCGCACCGGCGGGGAGCCGCTGCTGACCGCGGCGAACACCGGGGCGCCGCTCGACGCCGCCGGGGTGGAGGCCCTCTCGACGCTGCGGGCCTCGGCCAAGCGCGACGAGCCGGCCGCCGCCGGCCGCTTCGGCGTCGGCTTCGCCGCCGTCGTCGCCGTGACCGACACCCCGGCCATCGCGTCCGGGACGGCGGGCGTCGAGTGGTCGCTGAGTCGGGCCCGGGACCTGGTCGAGGGGATTCCGGGGCTGGCCGGGGAGCTGGGGCGGCGCGGCGGGCACGTCCCGCTGCTGCGGCTGCCGTTCGCCCTGGACCGGCCGCCCGAGGTCCCGGCGGGCTTCGACAGCGTCGTGCGGCTGCCGCTGCGGGGCGAGGCGGTGGAGCCGGTCCGGCGGCAGCTCCGGCAGGTGGGGGCGGCGCTCATGCTGGCGCTGCCCGCGCTGGAGCACGTCGAGATCGACGTCGACGGGGACGTCCGGACGCTGACCGCCGAACGGCGCGCTCCGGGCGAGGTGATCATCGACGGCGGCCGGTGGCGGACGGTCGAGGCGCACGGGGAGATCCCCGCGGAGCTCCTGCGGGACCGTCCCGTGGAGGAGCGGGCCCGGCCGTTCTGGCAGGTGCGGTGGGCCCTGCCCGAGGACGGGCTCCCCGGCGACACGCCCGGCGTCCTGCACGCGCCCACGCCCAGCGACGAGCGCCTCGACCTGCCCGCGCTGCTCATCGCGTCCTTCCCGCTCGCGCCCGACCGGCGGCACGTCGCGCCGGGCGCGCTGGCCGACCTCCTCGCCGACCGGGCCGCCGAGGCCTACGTGCGGCTGCTGGCCGAACTGCCCGTCTCCCCGAAGGTGCTGGAGCTCGTGCCGGGGCCGATCGCCGCCGGAGAGCTGGACGCGCGGATCCGGCGGGGGATCCGGGAGCGGCTCCCGGAGGCGCCCGTCCTGCCCCACCGGACCCGCGGGCGCGACGCGATCGCGGTGGACGCGCCCGCCGCGTTCGTCGAGGTGCTCGGCGGCCGGGGCGCCGAGGAGGAGACGGACACCGTCGTGGGCGGCCTGCTGCCGCCGGAGTGGCCCGCGCGGAGCCCGGCGCTGGCGGCGCTCGGGGTGCGGCGGGTGGAACTGGCCGACGTGATCGACGAGCTGGCCGCTGTGGACCGGGAACCGGCGTGGTGGCACCGGGTGTACGACGCGCTCGCCGGGGCCGCCACCGACGCTCTGGGGGCCCTGCCGGTGCCGCTGGCGGGCGGGACGGGGCGCGTGGTGCGGGGGCCGCGCGGCCTGCTGATCGCGGACGGCGTGGATCCGGCGGGCCTGGAGGTGCTCGGGCTGCGCTTCGTCCACCCGGACGCCGTGCACCCGCTCCTGGCGCGGCTCGGCGCGGTCGAGGCCGGGCCGCGGGCCGTGCTGGCGGACGCCGCCGTGCGGGCGGCCGTCGAGGAGTCCCTCGACGCCGACGATCCCGACGCGGTCGCCGAGGCCGTGCTGGGCCTGGTCGCGGCCGCGCACGCCGATCCCGGCGACGAGCCGTGGCTGGCCGAGCTGGCCCTGCCCGGCGAGGACGGCGAGCTCTACCCGGCGGGCGAGCTGCTGCTGCCGGAGAGCCCGCTGCGCGAGATCATGGCCGGCGACGCGCCGTTCGGCGTCGTGGACGCGGAGATCCTGGAGCGGTGGGGCGCGGAGACGCTCACGGCCGCGGGCGTCCTGGACGGGTTCGCGATGGCCAGGGCCGAGGACGTCAACCTCACGGGCCTCGCCGACGAGGCCGAGAGCCTCGAACTCGACGACGAGGACCTGTGGGCGGACGAGGTGCTGCGCCGGACCGGCGAGCAGGACCTCCCCCCGCTCGTCCCCGAGTTCGCGGCGGTCCGCGATCTCGAACTCGTCGACGACTGGGCGGCGGCGCTCAGGGTTCTCGCCGCCCCGCCGTGCCGCTCCGCGATCGTGGATCCCGCCCATGTCGCCCTGCACGACGGGCGGCGTGTCGTCGTCCCGTCCTACACGGCGTGGTGGCTGAGCCGCCGTCCGGTGCTGGACGGCCGCAGGCCCGGCGAGTTCCGCCTGGGCGGCGACGAGGCGCTCGCAGGGCTCTACGACGTCGCGCCGCAGGGCCTCGACGAGCACTTCCTGCTCGCCCTGGGCGTCCGCACGTCACTGGTGGAACTGCTCGATGAGCCCGGGGGCGCGCAGGAGCTGCTGGATCGCCTGGGCGATGCCCGGCGGCCGGTGGGACGGTCCCAGCTGGGCGGGCTCTGGACGGCGCTGGCCGACGCCCCGGACGCGGCCGTCGAGCCGCCCGAGCGCGTGCGGGCGGTCGTCGACGGCGACGTCGAGGTGGTCGACGCGGCGGACGCCCTCGTCCTCGACGGCCCCGACCTGCTCCCCCTCCTCGAAGGGCAGCCGCTCGTCATCGCCGGGGAGGGGCGCGACGCGCGCCTGGCCGAACTCCTGGACCTGCCGCTCGCCGGGGAGGAGATCCCGGGGCTCGTGGGGTCGGACGGCGAGAGGCGTCCCGTCCCGGAGGCCGTCAGGGCGGTGATGCCCGGCGCCCCCGCCGACTACGTCGCCCACGAGCGCCTCATCGTGGACGGCCAGGACGTCCCGTGGTGGACGAGGGACGGCGAGGTCCACGCGAGCGGCGTCGCCGGCCTGGCGCGGGCGCTCGCCTGGTCCACCGGGCACTGGGGCGACCGGCTCCTGCTGGAGGCCGTCCTGCGGGCCCCCGAGACCCTGCCCGTCCTGCTCGCCGAAGACGACCTGGAGGCCTAGGGAGCCCTAGGAGGGCGTCTCGCGCCTGGCGGCGCGCTCGGCCTCCTGCCGGGCGCGGCCGGCCTGGAGCCGGGGGACGTACCACATGGCGAAAAGCCCGATGCCGATGCCGGCGCCGCACACCCACAGCCACCAGCGGTCCTGCGAGGGCAGCCCGACGATCAGCAGCACGACGAGCGCCACCGCCCAGGCGGCCGTTCCGGCGGCCGCGATGCGGACGTCGTTGGTCTGCATCGGCGGCGGGTCCGGGCGGCGCGGAGGGCTCATGCGCTCAGGCTACGCGGCCCCGGCCCGCCAGTCCGCCGGTGACCATCGTGATGAGCAGCTCATAACTGCCCTCCAGGTCGGCGGGGAGCCCGAAGCCGCCCGCCGCCTCCAGGACGGCGAACCCGTGGACGGCCGAGCGCAGGCAGCGCGCAGCGTGGACGAGCTCCGGCCCCTCCAGGGCGTAGCCGCGCAGCGCCCCGTACAGGATGTTCAGCAGCCGCTCCGCGGCGTCGCCGGCCGAGCCGCCCTCCGGGTCCGCCGTCTGCTCCATCGCCCCGTAGCGGCCCGGATGCTCCACCACGTAGGCCCGGTACGCGTACATCAGCGCCCGGACGGCGTCGTCGCCGGACCGTCCGAGCGCGGCCTCCCCGAGCCGTTCGGCGAGTTCCTCCAGGACGCGCGCGGTCACCAGGTGTCGCAACTCCGCGAGATTGCGGACATGCTTGTACAGGGAGGGCGTCGCGACCCCGGCCCTTCCCGCCACCGCCGCCAGCGTGAGGGCACCGGGGCCCTCGGCGTCCACGACGGCGACGGCGGCGTCCACGACCGCGTCGGGCGACAGTCCCGCACGGGGCATCGCGACCCTCCTCTATGTCTCTTTAGCTGACAGGCTAAGGAGCTTAGCGAAAGTGTCAAGTGGCGGCGTGGCAGCATGGGCAGCACAGGAGACCGAAGACGATGACATTGCCACCGATCCGGGGCCGCACGGCGTCCGCGCCCGGCCTGGCCGAGGAGCTGCGCATCTCGATCGCGCGGCTGTCGCGCCGGCTGCGCACGCTGCGGCCGTCCGCGGCGGGCGAGGGCGGTCCGAGCCCGCTGTCGCTCACGCAGTTCGCCGCGCTCGCCGCCATCGAGCGGCACGGGTCGATGACGCCGCGCGAGCTGGCCGACCACGAGAAGGTGCAGCCGCCCTCGATGACCCGCGTCATCGCCTACCTGGAGGAGCGGGGGCTCGTCGCGCGCAGCCCGCACCCGACCGACGGGCGCCAGGTCGTGCTGAACGCCACCGACGAGGGCGCCGCCCTGCTCGCCGACGAGCGCCGCCGCAAGGAGGCCTGGCTCGCCATGCGCCTCGGCGAGCTGACCGAGGAGGAGCGGGAGATCCTCCGCCGCGCCGCCCCCGTCATCGACAAGCTCAGCCGCTCCTGAAGCCGCCGCCAGGGGCCCGCGGGCGCCTGGATCGACTTGATCGGATTCGTTGGCGCTTGCCGGAATGCGGGCGGGTTGATTACCGTTAGCCTTGGTAATGACTTCTGCTAACGAAACCCCCGACGAACCCGAGGGGACCGCGACGCGCGGCGCCCGCGGGCGGCGAGCCGCACATCCGGCCCGGACCGCCGCCGTCGCGAGCCCTGCCCGCTCCCGCCGTCGCCGCCCCGCCCCGCGTTCCGCCGCGCACGCGCCCGCCCGCCCGGCCGCGCGCCCGGACGCCGCCCCCTCCGCGGCCGCGACGGACCAGGCCGGAACGTTCCACGAGACCGTGGCGGACGTCCCGGAATCCGCGTCCGCACCCACCGTCGCCGGATCCTCGGAGCCCTCCGGACCGTCCGGACCCGCCGTCCCCGAGACCCCGGGCCCGGAACCGGCCGACCGCGACGAGGCGCCCGCCGAGGACCCCGGGGGCCGCGCCGGCATGTTCCGCTCGCTCCGCAACCACAACTTCCGCCTGTACACCGCGGGCCAGGTCGTCTCCAACACCGGGACGTGGATGCAGCGGATCGCGCAGGACTGGCTCGTCCTCGATCTCGCCCACGGCAGCGGCACCGCGCTCGGCATCACGACCGGCCTGCAGTTCCTGCCGATGCTGCTGTTCGGCCTCTGGGGCGGCGTCATCGCCGACCGCTACTCCAAGCGCCGCGTGCTGATGCTGACGCAGGTGTCGATGGGCGTGCTCGCGCTGGTCCTCGGCCTCCTCGCGATCTCCGGCACGGCGCAGGTGTGGCACGTGTACGTGCTGGCGTTCGGGCTCGGCGTCGCGACCGTCGTGGACAACCCGACCCGCCAGTCCTTCGTGGTCGAGATGGTCGGCAAGCGCGACCTGCCGAACGCGATCGCGCTGAACAGCGCCACCTTCAACGGCGCGCGGCTGCTCGGCCCCGCCGTCGCCGGGGTGCTGATCGCGCTGATCGGCACCGGCCCGGTCTTCCTGGTGAACGCCGCGTCGTTCGGTGCGGTCCTCTTCGGCATCTACGCCATGCGGACGGACGAGCTGAACCAGGCCGCCCCCGTCAAGCGCGCCAAGGGCCAGCTCCGCGAGGGGCTCCGCTACGTGCGCGGGCGCCGCGACCTGATGCTCGTGCTCATCCTCGTCGGGTTCCTCGCCACGTTCGGGATGAACTTCAACACCACGGTCGCGCTGGTGGCGAAGGAGGTCTTCCACACCGGAGCCTCCGCGTTCGGTCTCGCGTCCAGCATGCTGGCGCTCGGCGCGCTCAGCGGCGCCCTGCTGGCCGCCCGCAGGGTCGCCCGGCCCCGGCTGCGGCTGCTGGTGGCGATGGGCCTGGCGTTCGGGGCGCTGGAGGTCCTCACCGGCCTGATGCCCACGTACTGGTCGTTCCTGGCGCTGCTGGTGCCGACCGGGATCGCGATGATGACGATCATGACGGCGGCGAACGCGTCCGTGCAGCTCGGCGTCGCGCCCGAGATGCGCGGCCGCGTCATGGCCCTCTACATGCTGGTGTTCCTCGGGACGAACCCGCTGGGCGCGCCCGCGGTCGGCTGGCTGGCCGAGCACTTCGGCGCGCGGGCCTCCCTCGTCCTCGGCGGGCTGGTCTCCGCGGTCGCCGCCCTCGCGGTGGGCGCCCTGGCCCTGCGGTGGAGGACCGACGAGCAGCGGGCCGCGTCGTCCGGGCGCGGGACGGTGCGTCCCGCCCTCGCCCGGTTTCGCCGCGCCCGGGTCGCCGAGCGGTAAAGGGCTCGCACGGGCCCCATAAGACCGGCGCGGTACGGCGATTCGGTTGACCCTATTTGCGTGACAAGGAACGCCGCCTGCTGAAAAGCTGGCGGGGTGGCCCTGTGGAAGCGTTCATGAGGCTTTTCGTGGCGCTCGTCCCGCCGCCGGAGGTTCTGGACGAGCTCGCGGAGGCCGTCCGGCCCCATCTCGGCACGGTCTCCGAGCTGCGCTGGATCCGGCGTGATCTGATGCACGTCACGCTGACGTTCCTCGACGAGGTCGACGACCGCACCCTGGAGCGCCTGCTCCCGAGGCTGGAGCGCGCCGTCCGCCGCCACGAGCGGATGACGCTGTCGCTGGCGGGCGCGGGCGCGTTCCCCGGCAACGGCGCGCACGCCCGCGTGCTGTGGACGGGCCTGTACGGCGACCGCCGCGCCCTGGCGAGGCTGGCCGCCTCCACCACCGCCGCGGGCCGCCGGGTCGGGACGATCCCCGACAAGCACCGCGGCTTCCGCCCGCACATGACGCTGGCGCGGTCGCGGCGGCCCGTCGACGTGCGGTCGCTCGTCGAGGCGCTGTCATCGTTCGCGGGCATGCCGTGGACGGCGGACTCGGTCCACCTGATGCGCAGCCACCTGCCGGGCAAGGACAACGCCCAGCTGGAGTACGAGGCGCTGATGACGTGGCCGCTGCGTCACAGCTCCGGCGGCGGAGGGGCGGGACGGTCGGCGTCCGGCGGGCCCCAGGGGACTCCGTAGCGCTCGCAGGCGCGGCGCAGCTCGCCGAGGTCGGGCGGGAACGTGATCTGGCGCAGCACCCGCCCGGACGGCCCCCACACCACCAGGCGGGGCATCCGCTCGACCGCGTCGTCGATGCCGACGCCGCCGAGGCGGTCGCGGGGCAGGTCCCACTCGACCCGGCCGCGCCGGGTGACGACGGCGACCCCGGCGGCCGACACGCGCAGCTGCGACCGGTTGCGGTCGTACAGCCAGTAGCCGAGAAGCCCGGCCAACGCCCCGGTCGGCATCGACCACATCGCCGTGGCGTTGAACCCGCCCAGGTCTGGGCCGAGCCACACCGCGCCCAGAAGCGCCACCGCCTCGCACAGCAGGACGCTCATGCCGTAGGTGCCGACGCGGGACCGGCGGGTGGCGTCGAGGACCGTGCCCGGCGCGGTCACCGGGCTGGGCGGGGTGTGGGCGGGGAAGACGAAACCGGACTCCTCCGGCGGCTCAGGCCGGGCGGCCGCGCCCTCGTGCGCGGCGCCCTGCGCCGACAGGGCCGGGGCGGGCTCGGGGCCGGGGGCCGACAGCGAGGACATGGCCGAGTGGAACGCGGCGCTCAGGTAGGCGTCGTACTCGGCGTCGTTGACCGGGAGCCCGGCGCGGCGGGCGGAGTCGCGCAGGTCGGTGCGGGAGATCCGCAGCGCCGAGAGGGGGGCGGAGAAGAACTCGTCGCCGTCGGAGTCGTACAGCCGGACCCAGGCGTGCCCGGAGACGGTCAGCAGCTCGATGCCGCCGATGCGGTCCTGGGGCATCTTCAGCACCACGTCGCCGGCGGCGTCCGCCCAGCCGAGCCCGTCGCCCTCCACGACCAGGCGCCCGCCGGGCACCTGCGCGAAGATCTCCGGCAGCCCTTCGAGCCCGTAGTCGGGACGGCGCGGCGACCGCGCCCCGGGAGTGATCACGCGGTAGCCGTGGTCGTCGAGGGCGTGCGCGAGCTGGAAGCCGTCCAGGCCGTGGGCGGGCAGCCGGGCGACCAGCTCCAGCCGGTGCCCGAACGCCAGCGCGGCGAGGTCGGCGCGGCGCGGCTCGCCGCTCACCGGGTCCAGCCGCAGGCCGGGCCCGACGACGACCGCGGCGACGTTCTCGGCGCGCAGGTCCTGGATCTCGCGGCGGCGGCCGGGGCGGGCCCGCACCAGCAGCCGCTCCGCCGTGATCGTCCAGCGGACCTGTGCGGCCCGCAGCAGCCGACGGCGCGCCGCGAGGACGCCGCCGATCGCGGCGAGCGCCCAGCAGCCCGCGGCGAGCCGGGCGCCGAACTGGCCCGTCCCGTCCAGCGCGATCCGGACGATCATGACGGCGCCGAGCAGGGCGGTGAGCGCGCCGAGGAGCATGATCCGGCGGCGGCTCGGAAGCGGCTCCGGCGTGGCCAGCCGCTGCTCCTCGGGCGTCGCGCGGGACGCGCGGCCGGAGGGGGCCCGCGCGGGCGGCTCGTGCGCCGCGGCCAGCAGGGCCGCCTCCTGGTCCAGCAGGCGCTTCTCGGCCGCGTGGTCGCGCGGCAGGGGGCCGCCGCCGGGGACGTCGTCCTCCAGCCCGGACACGCGCAGGGCCTCGTCGAGCGCCGGGTCGAGCAGGTCGGCGGCCTCGCCGTCCAGGACGTGCATGGGGATGCCGAGCCTGCGGGCCGCCACGAACACCGCGAGCGGCTCCAGCCCCATCGCCGTCATCCCGCCCACGGCGGTGCGGCCGAACCGGTGGAAGACGGTCAGGACGCCGTCGCCGGTCGTGATGGCCAGGCCGTCGATCCGGGACCGCTCGTAGGAGACCATCGTCAGCCCGCCGGGGCCGACGCGCTCCAGACCGGCCGCCGACAGCCGCCAGTACGGGCGCGGGCGGCGGCGGCGCGCCTCCGGGACCGCGCCGAGCAGCCACGGGAACGCGGCGACGGCGCCGATCAGCGCGGCCCACAGCCACACCGGCCTGATCGGCAGCAGCGCCAGCGCCACCGCGAGGACGGTGAACGGACCCGCGGCGACCGGGCGCCACCGGCCGCCGGATCCCGCGAGGCCCACCAGCTCATGCTCCACAGTCCGCATCCTCACACGGGTCCCCGCGGGACCGTCGCCCCCTTCCACGATCCGGTCGCCCTCCGGAACCGACATCCATCGCGCCGGTCAGGTCGGGACTCCACCGCCGTCACATGAGGCTCACCGGTCGCGTGAGCCGAGCCTCCGTGGAACCGCCGCCGTGCCCTCACCGCCGTCGCTGCACCAGGCCGTAGCCGACCGCCCCCGCGATCGCGAGGGCGAGGAACAGCGCCATCCGGGTGTTGGTGGCGTCCCGGCGGCCGCTCGTGGTGTCGTGGCCCGCGCCCGCGCTCCCGGGGGAGGACGCCGGCGACGGCCGCGCCTCCTCCGGCAGCGGCAGCCGGTAGACCGGCTGGTTCACGCCCTCGGAGCCCACCAGCAGCGACCTCCCGTCCGGGGTGTAGGTCACCGACTCGCCCTGCACCTGCCGGGGCAGGTCCAGCGACTTGATCGTCTTGGCGGGGCGGCCGTCGGCGCCGACCGAGTACAGCCGGGCCCCGAAGTAGGTGCGGATGACGCAGGTCCGCCCGTCGGGGGCGAAGGCGCCGTCGGTCGCGATGGGCGGGGCGTCCCCGACCTGGCGCAGGACGTTGGAGCCGCCGGTCCGCAGCCGCGCCGGCGCCTCGTAGACCTTGCCGCCGAACAGCTTGCTGGCGATGTAGAGCCGGTTCGTGCGCGGGTTGATCATCATGGTCTCGGCGTTGCGCGGCCCGTCCTCGTACTTCATCCGGAACCGGGTCGCGGGCAGCGCCTGGCTCACCAGCCGGGCCGGCTCGGGGATCCGGTACACGGTCACGTACGGCCAGGCCCCGCCGAGGTTGTCGCCGATGTCCGCCACGAAGATCGCCGGACGGCCGCGGCCGTCCTTGCCGATCGCCATCGCCTCCCAGTCGCGGGCTCCCGCGCCGGCGAGCGTGAGCACGGCGACGACCCTCCCGTCCGGGCCCAGCGCGTAGACCTTCGGGACGCCGCCGGAGTCGTTGTGGGTGTAGACGACGCCCCGGTGCAGGGAGCTGGCCGCGAGCCCGCTGGACTCGGTGATCCGGGTGTCCTTGATCGTGAAGGCGACCGCGTCGCCACGACCCGCGGAGGCGGAGGCGGAGGCGGAGGGGGAGAGCAGGCAGACCGGGGCGCCGGCGAGGGCGATCGCGGTGCCCGCACGGACGGCGGCCCGGCGTGCTGACATGGATCGATCATCCCCGTTCCGCGCCCCGACGATCACTGATCCGCGCCGCTCAGCCCAGCAGCGCCCCGACGACCACGGCCAGGATGAGCGCGGTCAGCACGGTGGGCAGCAGCCATTGGGGCGCGCGGTTCACGCTCCTGAGCTTATTCGGCCTCCCGGCCGCCTCGAACCGTCCACCCATGATCTGCATCTCATCCCGCGCCCGGGGACAGCACCGCGACGAGCGCGCCGGCGAGCATGTAGGGGCCGAAGGGGAAGTCGCCCTTGCGGGAGCGGCGGGCGATCATGATGCCGAGGGCGACGAGGCCGCCCGGCAGGTAGGTCGTGAGCAGGCCGGTGATCCAGGCGTTCTGCCCGAACCAGCCGAGGTAGAGGCCGAGCACGCCGGACAGCTTGACGTCCCCGAGGCCGATCCCGGACGGGACGAGCAGGGCCTGCGCGAAGTACAGCGCGAACAGCGCGGCCATGCCGGCGAGCGCGTGCTCGAACCGCCGCGCGCCGTCCTCGGTGAACGGCGCCGCCGCGGCGAGCAGCACCGCCGCGACGCCGTAGGACGGGAGCGTGAACCGGTCGGGCAGCCGCCTGACCCCGACGTCGATGAAGCCGAGCAGGGCGCCCGCGGCCGCGAGGTACAGCAGCGCGGGCAGGACGGGCTCGAACCCGACCCGCCATCCGAGCACGCCGAAGAGCGCCGCGGTGACCAGGCCCAGGACGGCGCGGTGCCGGCGGGTGACGTCACCGACGTACGGCGCCGCCAGCGGCGCCGCGAGCACGCCGACGACGAGCCCGACGGGCACCAGCACCAACGCGACCATCGACCCTCGCCCCGATCCGCCCCTGTCCACGCCCCGGCACCTGACCGGACGCACGCCGGCTGCGGGGCGCCCCGCACCATTCAATCCGCCGCACCGGCCCCGCACATGGGCCCCAGGGCCCAATCGGGGCGCGGGCATCGATAAAAAGCGCGGCTCACGCGCCATAATCATGCCGCGTGGAATGCGGAATGCTTTCACTGAAGCTCCGTATTAGGCCCTGGGACCTAAAATGGCTGGTGCAAGGGCCCGATTTGCCGCCGGCACCACGGCCGGGCATTGTGCGAAGCGCCCTTGACACGCGATGGTGGACGCATGCCGAATCAGGTCAGGACCGTGCGCGTGCTGATGTTCGTCGCCGCCGGGCTCACGCTCGTCATGACCCTGGCGTTCTTCGCCGCCGTCGGGGTCACGGCCGCCGCGATCGGCGCCGCGCTCTGGTTCGCCCTTCCCGGCGTCCTCAGCCTGATGCTGGCGCTGCGCGTTCCGAACGGCGGGACGGGGCTGCGGCGCGGCATCATCGCGCTCGAGATCTTCTACATCCTGCTCTCGCTCGCCAGGGTCGGGGAGGGCGACCCCCGGGGCGTCCTCAACCTGGTCCTCCCGATCGTCATCCTGGTCCTGCTGTTCCGCCCCGAGGCGAAGGCCTACTTCGGTGGAAAGGCGCCCGCGACCGGTTCCTACTTCTGACCCCCGGAAGCGCCGCGGAGCGGGCCCGTCCTCAGGCCAGGCTCGCGAAGACCAGGCCGGCGCCGAGGACGACGAGGAAGAAGCCGAAGACCGCCATGCCGACCGAGCCCGCCGTCCCCCTCCCGGACGAGGTGTCCATCCGCGCCGTGCGCGGATCGCGCGGGTCGTAGAACACCGCCACCTGCCGGCCCTTGAGCCGGGTCAGCTCGAACGACCCGCCCCTGGTCTGGGCGACCGTCTCGATCTCGGCGCCGTCCAGCGTGCGGAAGCGCAGGACCGGGAAGAACTCGTAGGTGTCGGTCCTCTCGACCCGGTGGATCCCGGCGACGACTCCCGCGACCCGGTGCGCGGAGGCCAGGAACGCCCGGCCCGCCCGGTAGCGGTGGACGCCGACCGCGCAGAAGGCCGCACCGAACCCCAGCGCCATGAGACCGAACGACCACGACGGCATCACCAGTACCCGCCGAGTTCCTCGCGGTCGACGCCGACGAGCGCGGCCAGGGCCAGGCCTCCGGCCGTCCCGGCGACTCCCTCGGCGACGTACAGGACCGCGGACAGCGCGTCGGTGCCGCCGCCCACCGGGGCCGCGACCCCGGCGAGGACGGCCAGCAGCGGCACCGCGAGGACGCTCGCCAGCCAGCGCACCCGCCGCGCCCGGTCCCGCTGGACGGCGCCGGCCACCACGACCATCGACACGCTGACCAGGATCCACGGCAGGTCGAGACGGACGATCCGGTCGAGGTCGGAGAGCGGCTCGCCGCCGCCCCCGGCCCCCGCGGCCAGCCGCGCGACGATCGAGAAGCCGAGCAGCCAGACGATCAGCGCGGCGCCCCAGGCGCCCAGCATCCGGACCATCTCAGCGCACCCTGATCGAGTCGATGACGCCGTCCACGACGTCGTCCTTGAGCTCCCCCCGCCGCCAGATCAGCCGGACCACGTGCATCCTGCCGTTCCCGCCGATCACGCCGACGTCGGCGGCCTGCCCGGGGGCGCCCGTCCCCAGGAAGCCGCTGAAGGTGAAGTCGACGCGCCGGGCGTCCTTCGCCCCCGCGACCTTGATCGACTTCGATCCCGTCCGGTGGTAGTCCCTGGCGTTCATCATCGAGGCGGCCTCGATGGTCGCCTCCAGCATCTCCGGACGGCCCCGCTCGCCCAGATCGGTGACCACCGACAGGGTGGCCGTCCGCCGCGGGGACTGCACCGACAGCGCGGCGCCGCCGTCCGGCCCCCGCCCCCAGTCCTTCGGGTAGGCGACCGTGAGCACCTTCGCGTCACCCCGGACGTATCCGCCGGGGGTCTTCCCCGACCCGCCGGACGAGCACCCGGCCACCGCGGCGATGATCGCGAGAGCGCCCGCCGCCGCCGTCGTCAGTCTCTTCGCACCCATCGCCGCCCTCTCAGTTCTTCGCGCATTCCGGCCATTGCTGGAAGGTCCGTTCACCATTCTGCGGGGGGCCGAGGTACTGGGAGTCGGTGATCTTCTGCTTCTCCCCCTCGTAGCCGCCCTCGACACCGAACTTGATCTCCGCCGCCAGTTCGGCCGCGATCTTGAACTCGTCCACCTCGCCCGTGTAGACGTTCCTGCTGACCAGGCCGCGCTCGTAGATCAGCCGGTCGAGCGGGTCGGCGTTGGGCCCGGGGTCCTTGGAGACGATCGAGCCGTTCTCGTCGACGGCGTTCCGGATCGTCTGGAACGGCATCATGAAGGCGTTGTCGCGGATCCACTTCTCGCCGATCGCCCGGTTCGAATCGTCGAAGTTGACCGTGGTGGCGGTGGTGGTCACCTGCTTGCCGGTGCCCGTTCCGCTCCCGTTCTTCTTCCCCGGGTTCTTCAGACTCTGGTTGGAGTTGCTCTCCTGCGTCGTGAGCCAGGTGATGCTCGCTAATCTGCCGTCCTTGTCGAAGGTCATCCTGGTCTGGCCGAGGTAGGTGGCCTCCCCGCCCGTCCCGTAGCCGAGCACCTTGGCGCCGCCCTTGATGGACCCCTTCACCTGGAAGGTGTAGGTGGTCTTCGGGTAGCCGTCCTTCGCCGACCCGCTCCGGTCCGTCGTGACGAGCGCGGCGTCCCCGGCCTTGCCTTCGAGTTCGAGTCCGGTCGCCATGTCCTTCACCTTCTTCTCACCCGAGGTGCTCGTGGTCAGGTTGCCGAGAGCGGCGGCCACCTTGAACACGCCCTCGGCGCCGACCTCCCACTGGGTGATCTCGGGGTCGCGGGTCCGGGGCTCCCATCCGGTGATCTTGTCGAAGGCCCAGAGCCCGGGGCTGACCTTCTCCGCCTCCTTGCGCGCCAGGTCCCACTTCACGTCGTCGAGCCAGTCGTCGGCGGCCTTGTCGTTGGGGAAGACCCAGGTGTCGCCGTACTTGAAGTTGACGGACCCTTCCACCTTCGCGCCCAGATCCCCGCCGAAACTCCCCTTGCCGAACTGCGCCTTGGCGCCGATCTCGGCTTCCGCGCCGAGCTTGTAGTCGGCGGGCACGATCGTGATGCGCGTCGAACCGTCGGCGTACTTGACCTTCACGAACTGGAAGTTCTGCCCGAACTTCACGGAGAAGGCGGTGATCGAATAACCGACCTTCTTGGAGTCGGAGCCGGTGACGCACGCCGAAGCCGGAGGTTTGTAGTCGTACTCCGGCGCCTCGCAGCCGGAGCCGAAGATCTCGCAGATCGCCTTCTTCGCCGCCGGGAGGACGGGATTGGGCATCATCAGCACGAGCATGCCGATAAGGATCGATCCGATGCCGACCAATGCCGCGTACTCGATCGCACTGGCTCCGGCGTCCCGCCATTGTGCGCCGACGTTTCGGCGAGATCCCTCACGCATGCCGGGAACGGTAGACCGGCCTTTTCTCGACTTCCAGGGCCTGCGGACCCGGGTGGGGGCCCGATGTGCTATAGGCCCCTGCCGTAGGCGCTCAGCCGAATCGGCGGGCCGAGGTCACCGGCCGCAGAGGGGATATCTTCACGACGTCCCCCGTCTGCGGAGCCTCCACCATCTTCCCGTCCCCGTAATAAATGGCGACGTGATGCGGGGGCGCGCCGAAGAACAGGAGGTCGCCGGGCTTGAGCGCATTCGTCGGCACATAGCTTCCGCGCGGGTCGCTGACCTGGTCGCCGGTGTAGTGCCCGAGCGCGATCCGCCCCCGGGACGCCTGGTACACCGCGTACAGCGTCAGGCCACTGCAGTCGAACCCGAAGTAGAGGCGCCCGTCATAACCGCCGGGGGAGCAGCAGATGCCCCTGGTGGGCCCGCTGTAGTTGCCGCCGCCCCACGCGTACGGCGTGCCCAGCCAGCACAGCGACCAGGCCACCACCGCCGCGCCGAACTCGAGGTCCTCCGCCGGCTTCTTGCCGGTCTTCGCGCACTCGGACACGACCGCGCCGCTGCCGCCGCTCAGCCCGTCGGGTGCGCCGGTGTAGGCGACGGGGTCCTCGTCGTCGACCAGCCTGATCTTGAACAGCCGGGTGATGGCCGCCCGGTCACCGTTGGGGAAGGCCCGGACGTGGCGGTCGCCGCACGTGATCTCCACGACCGGTCCGCTGCCCGTCGAGCCCTCCGGGCCCGGCCCGGTCCTGTACTCGCACTGCGGCGGGATCATCCTCGCGACGGCCCGCGCCGTCCCCGACCGGCCGATGCCCTTCCTCCCCGCCCTGTCGGTGCACAGGTTCCGACCGTTCCGGAGGTCGTCCTTCTCCTTCTCGGTCAGCTCGTCCTCCCGCTTGAGCTGGCAGAGCTTCGTGGCGGCCTCCACCATGGCCGTGTAGCCCAGCATCCCGCTCAACCGCACCCTGGTCGCACGGGACTCGTTCTTGTCCGCGTACTTCTCCGCGACCTTCTCGGGCGGGGAGTCCACCATCCAGTAGCCGACCGACGACGGGTCGCGGCCCCACCCGACCAACTGGTCGACGGCCTTGTCGCGGAGCGGCGCGAGGGTGCCGAGCGCCGCCGCGTCCGCGCCGATCTGCGCCTGGTTCCGCATGTCGCCCGCCTGGGCGATCCGGCCGAACATGAGGAAGCCGCCGGCGAGCATGATGGCCACGCCCATGACCAGGACCGACGTGGCGACCCCCGCGTCGCCCCCGTGTCCGCCAGCGGATCTGATCCGTCGCAGCATCTGCGCCCCATCTTCACGAGATCGGCCCCATGACCCCCGAAGAACTCTAAGGAGCCGTTGATCGGGAAGACAGGGCCCTGAGGCCCAATGAGGAATGGCGCGGGCGGCCCGCCGGCCCGCTTTGGCCGCGGGCGACCGCGCCCCCAGGCCTTTTCAGGGACCCAATTCCGGGCCCGCCGCTCACCGGCGGGCCTTTCGCCGGCCGCGGCGTTCCCGGGCCTCCACGGCCTCGGCCGCCCAGCGCCGGGAAAGGGTTCTGGAAAGGGCCAGTCCGAGAGCGACGCCGAGGACCGCCTCGATGAGATGGAGGATCAGGCCGACCGCGGTGTCGGAGAACGGGATGCCGAGGACGGCGGCGGCGAGACTGCCGAGCAGGGGGACGGGGAGCGCGGCGAGGACCCGGCCGCGGCCGCCATCCCGGTCGCGCACGTAGCTGCCGGCGGTGACGGCCATGAAGGTGCAGAACAGCAGCCAGGGCAGGTGGACCCGCAGGACCTGGGCGTACTCGTCGACGGGTTCGCCGCGCTCGATCGCGGGGGCCGTCACCTTCAGCGTGCAGACCGCGAGCGCCGCCACGAGCGCGGCCGAGAACCAGGCCGAAAGCACAGCGCGCATACTTCAGCACGGTAAACATTTAACGAGGCAATCCCCAGGGCCCCCGGGCCCCGTCCGATCGTGAACGTTCTGGCATTTCCGTGCGGTTCTGGGCCTGCGGACCCAGCCTCGGCGTGCCATGTGCCGACCATGGTGGCGCGGCATTAACCACCGGCCACTTAATTAGGTCCCAGGGCCCAAGCCCCACCGAAGAACCCCGTCTACTCTCATCAATCTTGATATGCACGGGGTATCGGGGGTTCGCGCGATGTGGTGCGGTCGTTGGCAGGGCCGAAAAAGGGATTCCGGCGCCTCCGCGATCGAGTACGCGAGCCTGGTGCTCGTCGCGTCCGCGATCATCGTCGGGCTGCTGGCCATGTCCATTCCCAACGTGGTCTCGCCCAGAACCAGGGGCGCGATCTGCAAGGTGTTCCAGGGCGACGGCTGCGTGTCACCCGAAGGCGGGGGAGGGCACGGCCTCGACGGGGGGACGGGGAATCCGGACGGCGGCACGGGCCAGGGCACCGAGGGAGGGAACGGCGGGAACGGCGTTGACGGCGGAACCGGAACCGACGGCGGAACCGGAACCGACGGCGGAACCGGTAACGGCGGCGGAACCGGTAACGGCGGCAACGGCGGCAACGACAGCGGTGGGCCCGGCTGGAACCAGGCGTACACCGGGTTATCGCCGCTGCAAGCGGTCACCCAGGGCTTCGGTGACCAGGTCGGCAACTTCTTCAGCGGCCTCGGCACCGGCATCAAGCAACTGGTGTGGGACGGCCTCGGCAAGGCGATCGTCGACGACGTCACCGGCCTGGTGGACCTCGTCACCGACCCCGGCACGATCATCGACGCCGGCAAGTACGTCTTCGAGCATCCCTGGGACGCCCTCCGCCAGATGGTGGTCGACGACGAGACCGTCGACATGTGGAAGGACGGCAACTACCTCGGCGCCACCGGCCGCACCATCTGGAACGTCGGTTCCTGGGCCATCCCCTACTACGACGTCGGCAAGGGCATCGGCAAGATCGGCAAGCTCGGCAGGCTGGGCAGGGCCGCCTCGAAGCTCGGCAAGGCCGGCAAGCTGGCCGAGGAGTCGGCCGGCGCCGCGGAACGCGCCGGCAAGGCCGCCAAGTCCGGCGATCTGGTCGGCGCGCGCAAGGCCGCCGACGAGGCGAAACGGAAGGCCGACGACGCCAAGCGGGCGGCCGGCTGCAAACCCGGCGCCTTAGGCCCGCCCCGCGGGGGATCCTTCACGGCCCCCGCGGGCGCGCTGACACTGCCGGTCCTGCGCGGCGCGCGGGGACTCGCCGTCCAGGTGCGGGCGGCCGCGCCGACCCCGTGCGAGAAGGCCGACGCGAGCAAGACCAGGGTCGACCAGGCCCTGCGCGAGGCCGCCCTGAAGAAGATCGCGCAGCTCCGCAACGCGGGGCCCGGCGCCCATGGCGTCCAGCGCCACCTCGACCCGCCCGACGACCGCATCAGGCTCCGTCTGGGCGAGCCCAAGTACAACCCGGACGGGACACCGCAGCTCTACGGCCCGACCAGCAACTACCAGGGGTACGTCAAGGGCGACAACGCCACCAAGGTCGACCCCATGAACCCGAACCCCCGCCGTCCGGACGGCACGCTCGACAACACCGACGCCATCACCGGCGGGACGCACAAGGTCGGGCCCTTCTCCACCAAGTTCAGCGACCCGCTCGACTTCGCGCTGGCGGAGGGCGCCGCCCGGGCGAAGCTCACGACCTTCCCCCCGAGCGGCACGCAGGCGGTGGAGCTCTCGATCAACGACCTGCCGGCCGGGGCGGCGAGCCGGATGAAGGGGTGGTACCGCAACGCCGCCGACCCCACGCAGTTCAAGGCGATCAACTTCCAGAACGCGACGATCCGCGCGATCTACAAGCTGGACGCGAACGGGAAACCGTACCTCTACACCATGTATCCCGATCCGGTCAAGGCATTGAATCCGCCATGACGGCCTCACCGTGCCGCCGATTCGGGGTGTGGCACGGTGGGGGCGAGTCGTGGTCCCCGAGCATCGTCTTCGGCGGCGGGCGCCGCCGGGAGGAGGTAGGCAGAGTGATCCGTCCACGGCTTCTGCTCGTGTACCGCACGAAGAACGCCAGGCTCCTGGGCAGCGGAGCCGGGGTGATCGATCGCACCGGTCCCGTGCCGCGCCTGCTCGTCCGCACCGAGAAGGGCCTGGCCGTCCATGACATGACGGCGGAAGGCGCCCGGTCCGCCGAGCCGGTGGCCTTCTTCCCCGGCCGCGCGAGGGGACGACCGATCATCGGGGCCGGTCCGGTCGCCCCGGACCTGTCCCACGCCGTGCTCGTGGACGAGAACTCCTACCGGCTCGTCACCCGGGACGGGACCCTGCTGTGGGAACGCCCGTGCACGGGCCCGGCCGGCAACCCCGTCCGCTACGTGCGCTGGGTCCGGCCGTCCGGAGCCGAGCCGCGGGTGTGGCTGGCCGTCCCCGCCGGTGGCGCGGACCCGAACGACGCGATCGACCTGGCGCTCTTCAGCGTCGCGGGCGACGAACTCGACCGGCTGGTCGTCCCGGCCGGCGGCCGTCAGCGTTCGGTCGACCTCGCCTTAGGGCCTGACGCGCGCCCCTTAGCGGTGGGCCTCCGCGTCGCCGCCCGAGCGATGACCTTCCGGGTCGGCTCCGGCGGAGCGGTCTCGCACGCCGCGGACCGCGCACTCCTGGACGGCGACCCTTCCGGTTCGGGGTTCGTCACCGTCGGCCTGAGCGACGGTGGCGACACCACCGACGTGCGGTGGCACTCCGCCCGCGGGAAGGACACCGCCACCGTGGTCACCTGCGCCGACCTCCTCGCCTCCGAACGGGACACGGAACCGGTGCACATCGCCCCCGATATCACCGGCCACAGCGGTGGCCATCTGAGCGACGATCTCCTGCTCCTCGAACTGGAGGACGCCTACGACGAGATCGAGACCGAGCTCTTCGGAGCGGAGCGGTGGCGCCCGTCCAGCCACTGGCTGGTGAGATCCGGACGCCCGCTGGGGATGGTCGCCTACCCCGAGGAGAGCCACCTCGACGACCTCACCCCGGCCGTGCCGTTCGGCGACGGAACATGGCTGACCCGCGGCCGCGATGTGATCTACCGCTGGGGCCTCGACCGCTGAGCGAGGCGGCCCGTTCCGCCGCCGCCCGCCCGCCCCGGCCGACTCCTCACCTTTGCTCGGAGTGGTTTCGCTAGGCCCGCGGACCCAGGTTCTCCGCCCCGGATAAACCGCGTCGCATTTGGGTCTCCGGGCCCTCAAAAATGAGTCCTGGGCACAGTTACGCTCGGCCGCGGAGAGGTCTTCATCGACGAATACCGCCGCATGCGGACACCGATCTATCGCGAGGAGCGCGCAGTTGAGCGTCGTCGTCGAGTCCCCGAGCCGGAGCGAGCGGGCAGCGCGGAGCGGACGGTGGCGGCTGCCCGCCCTGGTCGGGATCTACACCCTGGCCAGCCTGGTCGGGGCCGGCCTCCTCTTCGTGGTGCAGCCGATGGTCACCAAGATGATCCTGCCGGCCTATGGCGGATCGCCGATGGTGTGGAACACGGCGGTGCTGTTCTTTCAGGGGGCCTTGCTGCTCGGTTACGGATATGCGCATTTCGCTCAGCGGCTGGGCGCGAGAAAGCAGCCGATCCTCCACGCGGTCCTCATTCTGCTGCCGCTCCCGCTGCTTCCCATCGCCGCGCCGGAATGGGCGGGGGCCCCGGCGTCCGCTCCCCCCGCGCTGTGGCTGCTGCTGGTGCTGACCGTCATGGTCGGCGCGCCGTTCACGGCGGTCGCGGCGACCAGCCCGCTGATCCAGCGCTGGTACTCCTGGTCCGACCTGCCGCGCTCCGGCGACCCGTACTTCCTCTACGCGGCCGGGAACACGGGAAGCCTGCTGGCGCTGCTGTCCTACCCGCTCTTCATCGAGCCGGCGGCCGAGGTGGGCGGGCAGGCGACCTGGTGGGCGATCGGCTACGGCGTCTTCGTGACGCTGATGGCCGCGTGCGCGGTGGTGGTCCGCCGGGCGGTCCGGCCCGGCGCGGCCGGCGCTCCCGAGAGCGAGGCTCCCGAGACCGGGCCCGCGGAGGAGGCCGCCGCTCAGGACGCGGGGGAGGAGCCCATCGGATGGCGCCGCCGCGGGCGCTGGCTGTTCCTTGCGTTCGTGCCGTCCTCGCTCATGCTGGGCGTCACGGCGCACATGTCGACCGACATCGCGCCCGTGCCGCTGATGTGGGTGATCCCGCTGGCGCTGTACCTGGTCACCTTCATCGTGGCGTTCGCCCTGCGCACGCATCGCCGGCTGCCCGCAGCGGTGGTCGCGTCGGCGATCGCCGCGGTCGTGCTGCCCTGGACGCTGATCAGAGGAGGCATCGGGTACGCCCCGGCGGCCATCGCCCTCGACCTGGCGCTGCTCGCCCTGGCGGGCCTCACCTGCCACGGCCTGCTGGCCGCCGACCGGCCGGCGCCCCGGCGGCTGACGGAGTTCTTCTTCGTCACCTCGGTCGGCGGCGCGCTCGGCGGCCTGTTCAACGGCATCGTGGCCCCGCTGGTGTTCAACTGGACCGCCGAACTGCCGGTGGTCGTGGCGAGCCTCGGCCTCCTGCCCCTGGCGGCGCGGTGGCCGGCGCGGAGCATCCCGGGGTCCGCGCTCACCCGGTGGGCGTTCCTGGTGACCGCGCCGCTCGCCGCGCTGCTGCTGTGCTTCATGGACACGACGGCCCTGCGCTGCGCCGGGTTCGCGCTCGCCGCGTCCTGGATCCTGCTGATCGTCCGGCGGCCCCGTGTACTGGCGGCCGTGGCGGTGGCGGCGGTGCTGGTCCCGTTCACGGTCAAGCAGTCGCACAGCATCGACCGGGAGCGCACGTTCTTCGGGCAGTACCAGGTGCGGCTCACCCCCGAGCGGGCCACGTTCGTGCACGGGACGACCGTCCACGGCTTCCAGCTGCGCGCGCCCGGGCAGCGCATGACGCCGGTCTCGTACTATGCGCGGCGCGGGCCGATCGGCGACGTGTTCGCCGCGTACGGCGCGGGGCCGCGGTCCGGGCGGGTGGCCGTCGTGGGGCTCGGCGCCGGCGGTCTCGCCGCGTACGGTCGCCCGGGCCAGCGGATGGACTTCTTCGAGATCGACCCGGCGGTGGTCCGCATCGCCCGCGACCCGCGCTACTTCACCTACCTCCGCGACTGCCCCTGCCGCGTGCGGACCATCGTCGGCGACGGCCGCCTGGAGCTCCAGCGCGCACCGGACCGCTCGTACGGGATGATCCTTCTGGACGCCTTCAGCTCCGACGCGGTGCCGACCCACCTGCTCACCCGGCAGGCCATCGGGCTGTACGCCGCCAAGCTCGCGCCCGGCGGCGTCCTGGTCTTCAACGTGTCGAACCGCAACCTGGAGCTGGCCCCCATGCTGGGCGCGACCGGCCGGGCGGCCGGGATGGCGACGCTCACCGCGTCGGACACCGCCCCGAAGGGCGACAGGCTGTCGTTCTCGTCCGAGTGGGTGGCGATGGCCCGGTCGGCGGACGACCTGCGTCCTCTCGCCGCCCGCTCCACCCGCTGGCACGGGATCCGCAGCGGCGGCCCGGTGTGGACCGACGCCCACTCCGCCCTGTTCGAGCTGCTGAAGATGAACCGCCGCTGACGGGCGTGGTCCGTGCGGCCTCGCGGGCCGCGCGGACCACGCCGGTCCGTGTCGGCTACCTGACCGCGACGCCCTTCATGCGGAGCCCCTCCTGGCCGGACCAGGGGAAGTCGATGTCCACGGTCCGGGCCTCGGGAGGAAGCCGGTAGACGCCCGCGTAGGTCACGCTCTCGCCGGGGGCGAGGACCTTCTTGGCGTCGGCCCGGGGCAGGGAGGTGCAGACGCACTCGGCGCTCGACGCGCGCAGCGGGTAGTACCAGACGTCGCCGGCCGTGTCGCGGATGGAGATGCCGTCGGTGCTCTGCGACACGGGGCTCAGCCTGCCGTTGTACTGGAGGTCCAGCTGGAACGCCGAGCCCACGTCCGCCTGGGACCGGCCGTTGTTGCGCAGCGTCCAGACGAAGGTGGTCAGGCCCGCCGGATCGCGGTGCATGGAGTTCACCTCCACCTGGAGGTTCCTGGCCTCCGCCGCGGTGAAGGCGGCCGTCTTGGACGAGGCCGGCTTGCCGGGCGCCCAGCGGTAGGGCCGCCCGCCCGCCGGAGCGGCCGGCGGGGAAGGCATGGTGAAGCTCGCGGTGACCCGCCGGTTCTTGCGGCGACCGCTCTCGGTGTCGTTCGGGGCCACGGGGTCGGCCGATCCGTGCCCGGCGGTCTGGAAGGTCACGCCAGTGCGGGTGACGAGCTGCTTGAGCCGGTCGGCCACGGCCTTGGCGCGCCGCTCGGACAGCGGCTGGTTGATGGCGTCGTTGCCGCTGGAGTCGGTGTAGCCGTCGACCTTGACCGTGCTGCCCCGGGAGGCGTCGATCTGCTTGGCCACGCCGCGCAGGAGCTTGTCGGCCTGCGGGGTCAGATCGGCCTTGTTCAGCGCGAACAGCACGTCCGACGACAACCGCACGGCCCGCTTGTCGCCGTCGTCGTCCACGGACTGCTCGTCGCCTTCGGCGACTCCCGCCACGGTGAGGATGCGGGGCGACGCCAGCGACACCGAGGCCGGATCGGTCTGGTCCGGCAGCGCCCGGACGGGGCCGTTGGAGAGCGGGACGTCCTGCATCGGCACCGTCAGCGGAAGCGTCACCGTCACCCTGTTCACCCCGGCGGGCGGCGCGGGGAACACGGCGTAGACGTCCAGCGAGGCGCCGGGGGCGAGTTCCTTGTCGGCGAGTGAGGAGCACAGGCAGGTGCCGTCGGCCTTCCTCAACGGCATGTAGAGCTTGCCGCCCGCGCCGTCGAGTAATCCGATGCCGTTGGCCTCCAGACTTCGGATGTCGCCCTCACGGCCGCCTTCGAACAGGCTGATATGCAGGTTCAGTTGGCTCTGCCCGTCGTTGACGATGCGGAACTGCCCGGTGACGGCGCTGCCGGAGGTCCGGCTCAACGCGAGGAGCTCCACGTGCGCAGGCCCCGCACGGTGCGCCATGGGCACCGAGATTCCGGTGCCGGGCGCCTTGCCGGCCGGTCCGCCGGTCTTCTTCGGCGGGTCGGAACCGTCGTCGCCACCGCCGCAAGCGGACAGGGCCAGGAGAAGGGCGGCCGCGCCCACTCCGGCTCGAAAGCCCCGAGAATGTCCCCGGCCAGGTTCGAACATCTGTCTGCTCCCGTCACACGGAATGGATAATCCACATGAAAAAGACAGGGAGAGCCACCCTCCGGTGGCTCTCCCTGTCGAGTGCGCCGCAGCTCGGCGACCGCGGTCAGTCGAGGCGTTACTTCTTCTTCGGGTCCCCGCCGTCGCCGCCGCCGCCGAAGATCTCGTTGATGGCCCCCTCGACCTTCGGCTTGATGGTCGACTTGGCGGCGGTGATGAGGAAGACGATGATGATGCCCGCGATCAGCACCAGGCCGGCGTACTCGATCGCGCTGGCCCCGCGGTCCTCCGCGTCGCGGATGCGCGCGATCCGGGCCCGGACGAAGTCCTGGACGTCGTCGGCGCGATTCCGCATGAAAGTCTCGGTGTGCACGTACAGGGGAAGGATCGGGCTCATTTTCTGCCTCCTGACCGCCGTTTCCATCTGCTCCATTGACTGGAACATTACGGAAATCGGCGGTGCCCTCCCAGGGCCCGTCGACCCAATCACGGACCCGGCGCGGACCCAATTCCGATAGGGCCCTCGGACCTAAGGGGCGGGAATTCCCGGACGCGGTCACCGGGTGTCCTCCCCTGCGGTTCCCATCCACTGCGCGATGGCGGCGGCGCGGGAGGTGACGCCGAGTTTCGCGTATATCCGGTTCACGTGGTTCTTCACGGTCTTCTCCGCCAGGAACAGGTGGCCGGCGATCTCGACGTTGGTCCTGCCCTGCACGATCAGGCGCATCACGTCCAGTTCCCGGGCGGAGAGCCCGAACCGCGCGACCCGCCGCTCGCCGTCGTCGGACGGCGCTCCGGCCGGCCCGGACGGTCCCGACGGCCCGGACGCCGCGGGCGTGTCGTCGCGCGGCTCCCCGCCGGGTTCGGCGTCGCCGTCGGCGCCGGGCGGCTCAGGACGGGCGGAGACCTCGCGTAACGCCCCCACGAGAGCCGACACCGCGGCCTCCGACAGGGGGTTCGCCCCGCGCAGCGCGCCGTGCACCGCGTCGGCCAGCTTCTGCGCGGAGAACTGGCCGTGCACCAGGTAGCCGGAGGCGCCGTTGCCGATGGCCTCCCGCACGATCCGCGGATCCTCGGTGTAGGTCAGCATGATCACCCTCGTGAGGCGGCTCAGCGTCTGCGCGGCGGTGACGCCGTCGACCAGCGGCATCTGCACGTCCAGCAGCACCAGGTCGGGCCGCACCCGCTCGACGATCTCGATGGCGGTCCGGCCGTCGCCGGCCTCGCCCACCACCTCGATGCCCGAGGCCTCCAGCAGCGACACTAATCCGGACCGCACGACGACATTGTCGTCGACCACCACGACTCGGGCCATCGTTCAACTCACCTCGGCCAATCGGTGCGCTCGTTCGTCGATGGGCAGCCGGACCAGAACGGTGGTGCCCTTCCCCCGGGTCGAAAGGATCTTCACCACGCCGCCGACCCGCTGGGCCCGCTCGTGCAGGCCGATGAGGCCGTAGTGGCCCTCCCGCGCCAGCGCGGTGAGCTCGGGCGGGCGGAATCCCGCTCCGTCGTCGCACACCGTCAGCCGCACCTCGCCGTCCCCGCGGGCCAGCCGGACCCGCACCGAGCCGGCTCCGGCGTGCCGCTCGACGTTGGTCAGCGCCTCGGAAAGGATCGCCACGGCCTCGTGCCGCACCCGTAAGGGCAGATCGATGTCCGGGGCGATCTCGCACACCACCGGGACGCCCGCGGCGTCGGACCAGTCCCGCGCTGTCTCGGCGACCACCTGCGACAGCGAGCGCGGGATCGTGTCGCGGCGCAGCTCCGACAGCAGGCTCCGCGCCTCCTGGGAGGCGACCTGGCAGGCGGTGGCGATCCGGTCGGCCTCGTCCAGCGCCCGGTCCCGGTCCCGCTCGACCCACACGCGCAGCCCCGTGGCGGCCAGGGCGATGCCGCGCAGGGTCTTGGCCAGCGAGTCGTGCATCTCGCGGGCCAGGCGGGCGCGTTCCTCCGCCGCGGCCGCCTTCACCTCGGCCAGCCGCCGGGCCGACTCCTGCTCGGCGTTGGCGTCGAGCAGGCGGCGCAGCGCCACCCCGGCGAACCCCGCGAGCGGGTAGCACAGCGGCTGCCCCAGGACGTCCTGGAAGGTCGGGGGCTGCGCGTCCGGCGCGGAGTCGATGGTGAACACGAACGTTACGTAGTAGCAGAGGGTCTGGAGCCCGGCCACCGTCAGCATGCCGCGCCAGTGATAGAGCAGGCCCGCGAGGGCGGCGGTGGCGACGGTCGCCAGCAGGTAGGGGCCGGACGTGCCGCCGAGGCCGAGCACGGTGAACGAGGCGGCCATGTCGAGCGCGAACAGCAGGGGGTGGCGCGCGAGGCGGGGGGCGACGTAGCGCCAGTACCGCCCGGCCAGCCAGGACAGCAGCGCCACCGTCAGGACGAGAAGGAAGACGTCCAGGTACTCGACTTCGAGCGGGACCAGCGACAGCGTCACCGCCGCGATGAACATGCGGATCTGCAGGAGCATCTGGAAGGCTCCGCCGACCTGCTCGGTCAGTTCCCCCTGGACGGGCCGCTCCCAGGCCGCGGCCCGGGTGCCGCCCAGCGGTGCCGGCGCGTCGCCCATCATGCCCCCTGTGGGTAAGACGTGGTCAGTTGCCGAAGAGCCCACCACCGGCCCCCACTCCCGACCCGTAGTAGACGGCCCCCATGACCACGAGCATCAGCGCCGGCAGGGTCAGCCCCAGAGTGATCCCCGTGATCTTCGGTGTGGTGCGCTGCGCCTTGCGCTTGGCCCACTGCGCCGACTCGCGGCGCATGTCGTTGCCGATGTCCATCATCGCCGTGGTGAGCGGCGCGCCCAGTTCCTCCGCCTGGAGCAGCGCCGTCACGAACTGGTTGACCGCTTCGGAGTTGTTGCGGTCGCGCAGGTCCTCGAAGGCCTCACGGCGCGGCGTGCCCAGTTCCATCTGGCGCAGCGCCACCATGAACTCGTCGGCCAGCGCGCCCGGCATGCTCTCGGCGACGCGGTGCAGCGCCAGGCGGAAGCTCAGACCGGCGCTGACGGTGACCGCCAGCACGTCGAGGAAGTCGGGCATGGAGCGCTGGATCTCGTCCTGCCTGGCCACCCTCTTGCCGTACATGACGAACTCGTTCTGCAGGCAGCCGATCAGGCAGACGGTGCCGTAGAGCGGATGCCCGTTCAGGGCCAGCAGCAGCGCGAAGGTGAGGAAGAAGACGGCGTAGCCCGCGGTCCGGCGCGCGTAGCCCTCGACGGTGATGCCGCCGGGACGGCCCGCCGCGTCGATCCGTCTGCGGATCGCCGCCCGCCACGGGCTGAGCAGTTCCATCGCCGCGCCGGTGAACGGCCGCCCCACCCGGTCCGCGATGGCGTCGAGGATGAACACCTCGTTCTTGTCCGCCTTGGGAGGCTCGGGCACCGCCGAGGCGGCGACCCGCTGGCCCGCGGCCACCAGCCCGAACCCCCACGCGGCCAGGATGACGCACAGCGCCGCGGCGCCCGCCATGGCCAGAATGATCATTGTTCGTCCACCGCCTCACACGTCGATCCGGGTGATCCGGCCGATGACGACCAGGCCGACCACGAACATCGCGGCCGCCGCGGCGAGGATGACCTGCCCGCCGAGGTGCTCGCTCATGGTGCGCAGGGCCCCCGGCACCATGAAGTTGATCATCATGACGCCGACCACGCTGAACCCGCCGACGACCCAGTTGGTCACCACCGCCTCACCCATGATCGTCTTGACCTCGCGGCGGGTCTCCTTGCGCTCCTCCAGGGTGCTGGCGATGGTGCGCAGCGCGGTGACCAGCGACCCGCCCGCCCGCGCCGACACCAGCAGGGTGCTGATCAGCACGCCGAGCTCCCGGGACGGCAGCCGCCCGCCGAGGTCGCGCAGCGCGTCCTCCACCGACTGGCCGAGGCGCAGCGCGTCGGCGGTGCGCCGCACCTCCTCCCCGGCCGGATCGGCGAGCTCGTCGGCGGCGATCTCGATGGCGGTGCGCATCACCAGCCCGGCGTGCGTGGCGTTGCCCAGCACCCGGGCCAGCTCGGGCAGCTGGGCGATGAACGCCTCGCGCCGGCGGTCCTCCTTGCGGCGCAGGTAGGCGAGGAAGGCGAAGCCGACGCCGATCGCGGCGGCCACCCCGAACACCGGCGCGATCCACTGGCTGATCAGCACGATCGCCGCCAGGCCGCTGCCCGCCATCAGCAGCACGAGCGTGGACACCCGCATCCGCATCCCCGAGGCCGCGAGCCGCCGGGCCAGCGCCTGCCCGACCGCGGTGCGCCGCAGGGCGACGTCCAGCCGTCCCAGCAGGCCGTCGACGCGGTCGCCGTCGCCGCCGATCTCGGAGCGCGCGACCAGCCGGCGCTGCTGCCCCCAGCCCGCGACCAGGTCGCCGATGCCCCAGGTCGCCAGCGCGAGGACGGCGGCCAGCATCGCCAGGATCACCGGAAGTGGAAGGCTCATCGGGACTGCTCCCCTCGCGGGCGGCCACCGGGATGCGCGGTCCCGTTCGGGGACGGCGCGCCGGCGAACGCGGGCGGCACGCTCTCCCCGGCGTGGAAGAGCCTGGTCAGCAGGTCCCGCGGCAGCGGGACCGGCCGGAAGCGCCCGCGCACCACCCGGTCCGCGCCGATCGGATCGGACTCGAACCGCATCACGGGACGCGTGGTGATCTCGCCGCGCCGGGCGTGCTCCAGCATCGCCACCTCGACGATGCGCCGCGACCCGTCCGGGCCCCGGTTGAGCTGCACGATCACGTCGACGGCGCTGCCGATCTGGTCGCGGATCGCCTCGAACGGCAGCCGCACGTCGCTCATGCTGGCCAGCGTCTGCAACCGGTACACCGCGTCCTCGGTGGAGTTGGCGTGCACGGTCACCAGCGAGCCGTCGTGGCCGGTGTTCATCGCCTGGAGCATGTCCAGCGTCTCGCCGCCGCGGACCTCGCCGACGATGATCCGGTCGGGCCGCATGCGCAGCGCGTTGCGCACCAGGTCGCGGATGGTGATCGCGCCCTTGCCCTCGATGTTGGCCGGACGCGACTCCAGCGACAGCACGTGCTCCTGCTTGAGCCGCAGTTCCGCCGAGTCCTCGATGGTGACGATGCGCTCGGACTCGGGCACGAACGCCGACAGCGCGTTCAGCATGGTGGTCTTGCCGGTGCCGGTGCCGCCGGCGATGACCAGGTTGAGCCGGGCGCGCACGAACGCGGCCAGCAGCATGCCGGTGGCCTGGTCCATGGAGCCCATCGAGACCAGCTCCTCGATGCTGTAGGAGCGCGGGAACCGGCGGATCGTGAGGATCGGGCCGACCAGCGACAGCGGCGGGATGATCACGTTGACGCGCTCGCCGGTGGGCAGCCGGGCGTCCACCATCGGGCTCGACTCGTCCACCCGCCGGTTCACCTGGGCCACGATCCGGTCGATGGTCTGGTACAGCTGGTCCTCGTTGGCGAACCCCGCGTCCAGCCGGTGGACCCGGCCCGCCCGCTCCACGAAGATCGAGTCCGGGCCGTTCACCATGATCTCGGTGACGGTCGGGTCGGCGAGCAGCGGCTCCAGCACGCCGAGGCCGAGGGCCTCGTCCACCACCCGGCGGATCAGGTTGGCGCGCTCCCCGGCCGCCAGCACCGGGCCCTCCCGCGTCACCAGCAGGCCGACGACCTTCTCCAGCCGGGCCCGCCGCTGCGCCATCGTCAGCCGCGCCAGCTCGTCGAGGTTGACCTCCTCCAGCAGGCGCTGCCGCCAGTGCTGGACGGTGCTCTTGCTCATCCGGTCGTTGGACGACCGGTCGTCGTCGAGACGGTCCTTGAGTGCCATCGGCTATCCCAGCGGCATGGTGACGGTGCGGTTCACGGTGTAGTCGAAGGGGACCCCCTTGAACAGCAGCGGCAGCTTGGCCTCGACATGGCAGTACACGGCGTCGGCTCCCGCCACCTCGGTCCGCCCTCCATCGATCTTGTAGACGTTCAGCCAGTAGGGCCTGACCCGGTTCGCGTACTCGACGCAGAGGGACGGGTCGTAGTGCTGGGCGGCCTCGCGGGCTCCGGTGCGGGCGATGTTCTCCACGCGCGACACCGTGGTGAAGGAGATGTACGCCTGGAAGGCCGCGAAGATGACGAAGAGCGCGATCGGGAGGACGCCCGCGAACTCGATCGCGGCCGCGCCCGCGTCCCGGCGCCGGGCGTCGTGCGCCGCCACGTCCCTCACCCCTCGCCCTCGTAGACGATCTTGCTTCGGGTCCGGATGCCCCACGAGCTGCGGAGCCCGGGGATCAGGACGGGCGTGTCGATGGTGACCACGGCGTAGCCGTCCACGACGTCGAGCGTGAGGTGGTCGCGGTCCTTCCACCTGCCCTTGATGCGGGCCACCGCGCGGCGCCGCACCTCCTCCCGGTTGGCTCGCGCCTCGGGGGTGTCGCGCTTGTCGTAGCCGATCACGGCGACCGCCCGCGCGGCCTCGTTCGCCGCGTGGCTGGAGTAGGTGGACGTCAGCCCGACCAGCACGATCTGCCACACCAGCACGAGGACCAGCAGGATCAGCGGGAAGACGCCGGCGAACCCGATCGCGGCCTCGCCCCGGTCGCCGGTGTCCGGCGCCGCCGCCGCGGCGGCGCCCTGCCCGGCCCCGGCGTCGAGCAGCCCGAGGTCCAGGGCCGCCTTGCCGATCGCCTTGCGGAAGTCGGCGTTCTTCACCGCGCCCGGCGAGCCGGTGTTGGCCGCCTCCTCCAGCGCGCGGAAGACCGCCGGCACCGTGACGCCGCGCAGCGGCGAGCCGACCATCTTCTTCGCCAGCTCGGGCTGGATCTCGTTGCGCCTGTCGTGCCGGGTGAGCAGGACGCTCACCTCGTCCTCCTTGCGGATCGCGAGCCGCGCGTACATCTGCGCCAGCCGGCGGGCCGAGCGCAGCGCCGGCACGTCGGGGGTGGTGACGATGACGGCCTCGTCCGCGAGTTCCACCGCCGTCGCGTTGGCGTCGGCGAGATGGGTGCCGCCGTCCACGATCACCACGTCGTACCGGGACCGGATGACGGTGAGGATCTGCCGCACGGCACGGGCCGAGATCTCCTCCGCGTCCTCGCCGTGCGCGGGCGCGAGCAGCAGGTGCGGTCCGGCCGGGTGGACGAACAGCGCCTCTGCCACGACCGCTCCGTCGAGGTCGCCGGCGGCCGCGGCGAGGTCGGCGAGGCTGTGCCGGTGCTGGACGTCGAGGTAGCCCGGGATGTCGCCGTTCTGCAGGTCCATGTCGACCAGGCACACCGTCCTCCCCGCACTGGACACGGCGATGGCGAGGTGGATCGCCAGCGTGGTCGTGCCGACGCCGCCCTTCGCGCCGGTGAGCGTGACCAGCCTGGCCATCCGGCCCGGCCGGCCGGGGATCTCGGCGGAGGTGAAGTGCCGGCGCATGCTGCGCGACCACTCCGACGCCTGCTGGACGCGGTTCTGCAGTTCCGACAGGGTCGGCTCGTTGGAGATCACCCCGCGCGCGCCGGCCGCCATCGCCGCCGCCAGCATCTCGGCCGTCGCGTCGTCGGCGATCAGGATGACGGCGAGCTGGGGCTGGCGGATCACCAGGTCGCGGATGAGGTCGAGCGCCGGCAGCGGCCCGAGCCCCTGGTGCACCAGCACGACGTCGAGGTTCGGGGTCGTCGCGACCGTCCCCGCCAGATGGTTGGACGTCGTCTCGACCGCGACGAGCTCGATGTCGGGGATCTCGCGGAACTGCCCGCTGAGGGCGGCGGCGAGATCGCGGTCCTCGACGCCGAGGAGGACGTGGATGTTCACCGGTCTCACCTCGCCGGAAGCGTTTCGCAGACCGGCGGGAGCCGGGTGCCGTCCAGGCCGGTTCCGGACCCGCCGATGAGGGCGAGCCTGATCTTCGTCGCGAAGCTCTCCTCGCGGGTGAGCTTGAGGCTGTCCTGCGCGCTCAGCGCGAAGGTGATCGGAACCTGGGACTGCGTCACCGAGCTGTTCTTCTCGTCCTTGACCTGGGTCGTCTGCCCGATCTGGATGACCCTGGCCGCCCGGACGATCCGCGCCGCGCAGGACTGCTGCTGGTTCCCCTTCTGCGTCTGGTAGGTCGCGTAGATGTCGACCGGCATGCCCTCGTGGACCTTGCCCGCCACGCCCGTCTCGGCGTCGATCATGATCGCGATCTCGCGCTGGCCGGGCTGCAGGGTCGGGCCGGGGACGAGCATGCCCGTCTGTAAGTAGGCCCCCGCCGGAAGATCGGCGGCGGCGACCTTGCCGTTGAGCGCGGCCGTGTCGGTCACCATCGTCTCCGGCGACCACCGCTTCGGCACCCGGATGCGGTCGAGGTCCGCCGCGGTGACCGGGCTGAAGGCGGGGACGGCGCGCTTGAGCATGAGCACGTCGGTCTTCACACCGACCTCGGCCCGAACAGAGCCGACATAGCCGATGATGCTGATGAACACGGCAACGGCGCCGAGCGCAGCCAGGATCATCAGCAGAACTCCACGTCGCTGGCGCGGGTTCATGGGACTCCGTTCTGGTCGGGGGCAGGGAGGCTTACCGGCGGCGCTGCGGACGGAAGATGACGGTTCCATCGCGCCACTCGTCGTCGGGGGTCGTCCGGGGCGTCCGCTCGGGCGGGGAGTCCGGTGCCGCGGCCCGCCGGGGCGCCGCGTCGTCGAGGAGCGTGGTGAGGGACGGGGCGTCATCGGTCTGGTCGGGGGGCGCCGACGGCGGACCGCCGTCCTGGCGCGGGTACTGCGGGCGTGTCGGCGGCGCCTCCTCGTCGGGCCGGACCTGGGGAGGCTGGACGGGGTGGGGCGCGGGGGGATGCGGAGCCTGCGGCCAGGACGGCTGCGGTGGGGCGGCCGGTCGCTGGACATGCTGGGGAGCCGGGGGCTGGGGCTGGGGACGGGGAGGCTGGGCCCCAGAGGGCTGAGGGTGCGGCCGCTGCGGGTGACCAGGGGGAACGGCCTCGGTGGGCGCCGCCTCCCGGGCCGGCTGGACCATGAGGCAGAACGGGCACTCGGGCAGCGCGGTCGGTTCGCCGCACCATCCGCACGCCCTGTACGAAGAACCGGCCAGCAGGCTCCGCAGCGCGTGCGGGTGACCGCTGAACGCCACGAACTCGGTGTACTTCTTCGTCCCCCAGTACTCCGCGCTCATCGGCTGCGGGGCCACCGCGGTCGACGTCACCGCCGCGAGCACCGGCCGCATCCTGCTCTGGAGCCAACCGGCGTCGCCGTTCGCGTCGGCCACCAGCATCAGCACGGGGTCGGCGGGCCGCGACGCCAGGCGCGGGACGGGCTTGGCGGCGGTGATGCGGTGCACCTCCGGGTGGGCGCCGGCCGTCACCGAGAACCCGCCGCCGGGCAGGTAGGACGAGACGTGCGCCCCGAGTCCGGTCTTGACGTGCTCGAGGCGCGCCACGCTGTTCACCCAGGCTCCGGCGTGGAGGGTCGCGCAGAGCCGGTGGGCGAGGGTCGCGAGGACTCCGGGCCGCGCGTGGGCCGACGCGAACGTCAACTGGTCGGCGACCAGGGACAGCGCCAGCGGCGGCACGTCGAGCGGCAGGCCGGCGATCCGGTCGGTGAGCAGCGCGGAGCGTGCCAGGCGCACCAGCCGCTGCGCACGGCTCCTCTTCCACGCCGGGTACAGCACGAGCACGGCGCCGCGCCGCCGGAGGGCGTACTCCATGTGGTCGACGAAGGCGGGCGCGGCCTCGTCGCCGCGGCCCTCCACGGCCACCCGCTGAGCCACCGTGGCCTGCAGGACTCCCGTGCTGGGGAAGTCGCCGACCAGCACCACCGCGGTCACGGGCACCTCAGATGATCTCTAGGCCTCACCGGGCGGAACCCTCCCGTCCTGAACGGCGACCGAACGGCAGACGATATATTCGTCTGGTCACGGAATCGATGACTATAGTCATTACGGCTGTCACCATTCAAGGGATTAGTCCTTCCGGCAGGGGTGCCGGCGTCAAAACCGGGGAGCATCGCATTGTTCGATGCCGCGTCCGCCACCAAGGTTCCCGATGGTGGTGACACGTTCGAGAAAACCTGTCACATCCGTCCTGACAGGCGGTCGGTGAGAATGGTGTTTCGCCTGGTCGGAGCGGATGATCGCGGGAGTCGTCCGCCGCCGTCGCCGGTGCGCTCCCAGAAGAGTGGAATTTTCACTCTCCTCTCCAGAGGTCGCCCCCGCCTGGCCATTCTCTCTGACGTGCGGAGCGTTGATCAACGGCGGACGAAAGGTCCACATGCGGCCATAGAAGTAGGCCCCAGGGCCCTGGACAGGGCGGGGTGCCGGGCCCCTGATCAATGGTGGGAATTAATCGGGGCCAATGTGGCTGATGGGGTGATAAGCACCGGTAAGGCCGGTCACGGTGCGTGCCCAGGCCGCGGGGGTGAACCGCCCGCCCGCGATCCGCATCTCATCCTGCATGTGCGGATTGTTCGGGGTGGTGCGCTCGCCGTTCGCGGCCGACCCGGGTCGGGCGTCGGACGTGTTCGTCATGCTGGGCGCTCTCGCCGAGGAGCGGGGGACCGACTCGGCCGGCCTGGCGCTGCTCGGCGCCGCCCCGGGGCTCGGCGGGGCCGGCGGCGGGGGCTGCCGGGTGGTGAAGGGGCGCGGCCGGTTCTCGGGGGTCTGGCGGCCGGAGTTCCTGCACGAACTCGACCGCGCCGCCGCGGCCGTCGGGCACACCCGCTGGGCGGCGCAGGGGTCTCCGGCCGAGGCCGCCGACGCCGGCCCCATGGTCGTCGCCGGCTCGCCGGCCACGGTCGTGGGCGCGTACGACGGCGACATCGACGCCGCCGGGCTGCGGGCGCGGTTCGCGCCGCCGCCCGCGTCCGGCGCCACCGGCAGCGAGCCGATCCTCCGGCTGCTGGCCGGCCGCCGGCCCCCGGCCGAGATCACCGGCGTTCTGGGGGCCCTGGTCGGACGGGTCGCGCTGGCGTGGGTCGAGCGCGACCGTCCCACCGAGGTGCACCTGGCGCGCGGCGCGCTCAGCCCGCTGACCATGGCCGTGGACACCGACCAGAACATCTACTGGGCGTCGAACCCGCGCTGGTTCCGGGAGGTCGAGCGGCACACCCGGGTCCGCTTCGCCGCCGTCGTGCTGCTGCGCGAGGGCACCTACCTGAAGGTCGGCATGGAGCGCCGCCCCGGGCGCCGCGACCTGCCCGAGGTCCTCGCGACGGCGGCGTTCGTGCCCACGGCGCGGGACACCGACATGGACCCGCGCGTCTGGACGGGCTTCACCCCGGCCGACGCCGAGGGCGACCGAGCCGGCCTGCTCCATCGCGTGGTGCGGCAGGCGGGCGGCACCGGCGGTCTGCTGACCGTCGCCTGAACCGGCCCTCGGGGGAGCGGCGTGGCCCCCCGAGGGCTCCGGCTCGTCTCAGAGGCGCTCGACGACGTAGTCGACGCAGGCGGTCAGCGCCTCGACGTCGCCCGGGTCGATCGCCGGGAACATGCCGATGCGCAGCTGGTTGCGGCCCAGCTTGCGGTACGGCTCGGTGTCGACGATGCCGTTGGCGCGCAGCACCTTGGCCACGGCCGCCGCGTCCACGTCGTCGCTGAAGTCGATCGTGCCGACGACCTGCGAACGCTGCGCCGGGTCGACCACGAACGGCGTCGTGTACGAGGTCTTCTCGGCCCAGGTGTACAGCCGCTGGGACGAGTCGGCCGTGCGGGACGTCGTCCAGCTGAGGCCGCCCTGCCCGTTCATCCACTCGATCTGCTCGGCGAACAGCAGCAGCGTGGCCACGGCCGGGGTGTTGTACGTCTGGTCCTTGGCGGAGTTGTCGACGACCGTCTTCAGGTTGAAGAACTCCGGGACGTACCGGTCGGACGAGGCGATCTCGTCGATCCGCTCAAGCGCCGCCGGGGACGCGAGCGCGACCCACAGGCCGCCGTCCGCCGCGAAGCACTTCTGCGGCGCGAAGTAGTAGACGTCGGTCTCGGACACGTCCACGGGCAGGCCGCCCGCGCCGGACGTGGCGTCCACCAGGACGAGGCCGTCCCGCGCGGTCGTGCCCGCCGGGCGCCTGATCGGCATGGCGACGCCGGTCGAGGTCTCGTTGTGGGTGAGCGCGTAGACGTCCACGTCCTCCTCGGCGGACGCCTCGGGGTGCGTGCCGGGCGGGGCGGAGATGACGGTGGGGTTCCCCAGCCAGGGCGCACCCGTGGTGACCTTGGCGAACTTGCTGGAGAACTCGCCGAAGGTCAGGTGCTGCGACCGCTGCCGGACGAGGCCGAACGCGGCCGCGTCCCAGAACGCCGTGGTGCCGCCGTTGCTGAGCAGGACCTCGTACCCCTCGGGCAGCGAGAAGAGCTCGGCGAGCCCCTCCCGGACGCGGCCGACGAGGGACTTCACCGGCTTCTGCCGGTGCGAGGTGCCCATGTAGGTCGAGCCGGACTCGGCCAGGGCGGCGAGCTGCGCGGGACGGACCTTGGAGGGACCGCACCCGAAACGGCCGTCGGCGGGCCTGAGATCGGCGGGGATGTCGATGGTGGGATTCGCGCTGTCGGTCACTCACCCGAGGCTATCTGACCTGCGGCGAAGATCGTGGGTCGAGTTCACATCCCGAGACGCCGGCGGCGCCACCCCCAGGTCAGCAGGGCGACCAGCCCGGCGGCGCAGACGCCGCCGACGACGGCCGGCGGGTAGATCCAGGCGTCGCCCCGGGAGTGCGCCCGCACGGCCGTGGCGGTGGAGTCGTAGGTGAGGAACGCCAGCAAGAGGGCGGCGAGCGCGACCGCGATCCGTCCCGCGACGGCGTTGGTGGCGCGGCGGCGCTCCTCGCGCTCCGCGTCGAACCGCCTCAGCGCCTGCGCCGCCTCCGCGGCCTCCGAGAGCGCGGGCGCCGCCGCGCGGCCGTGCCCCGCACCGGACACGGCGCCGGCCGCGGGGCCGATGTCGCCTTCGAGGGGCTCGTCGTCTCCGCCGCGGGCTGCTCTCATGCCGCCCCATGATGGCAAAGTGGCCGGGTTTCGGGAACCGGCGCATGATCAGCGGAAAGTTTCGATCCGATCGACCGTTCCGCGCGTCCAACCTGAACGGGGACGGCGAGTCGGGGGGCTGCGGGGCAGAAGCGGGCGAGGCACGGAAGCGAGGCGTGGCGCATGGCGGGCGACGGCGACCGGATCCTGAGCGAGGATCGGCTGCGCGGGGTCCTCGACCTGTTCGAGCGGCTGCGCGAGCGGCCGCCGTGGCGGTGGCGGGAGCGGCTGCGGCCCCTGCTCCTGCTGCTCGGGCCGGAGCGCGCCGCCTCCCACGCCGCCGAGATCCTCAAGGCGCGCTGCGAGGACGAGCGGGCCCCGGTGTCGCACATCGCCGCCGACACGCCCGCCACCGGCGTCGCGGGCGTGCTGCGGGAGGCCAAGCGCGAGCTGTCGCAGCCGAGCAGCCGCGCCCGGGGCGAGCCGGCGCTGCGCTTCCCGCTGCTGGAGATGGCGCTGTGGCTGCGCGACCTGCGGGAGATCCGGCTGGCCGGCGAGCGCCCCCCGCCGCGCGGCGCCTCCTCGTCCGAGCGCGAGAACCACCTGCTCGTCCGGCGGCTGACGCACCCGCCGGTCGGCGACAACGAGAACGCGCGGCGCCGCGAGCTCAACCGGGTGATCCGGCGGCGCGGGCGCGACGTCCTGCGCGACCTCGAAGAGGTGCCCGGCAGGCGCGCCACCTTCTTATCGTTCCTGGAGCAGATCGCTCCGATCGGCATCGCCGCCGTCGCGCTGATCAGCGCCGGGACGGCGGCGGCGCTCGACCTCGCCTCCGCCGTGCTCGCGGCGGTCGTCGGCCTGGCGTTCGTGACCGTGCAGATCGTCGCCCGGACGCGCGGCTGGTACGGGGTGCGGCGGTTCGGCTGGTTCCTGCGCCAGCCCTACGTCGACCGCGACTCCACCGGCTTCCTCGGCTTCGCGCTCGGCGTGTTCGACCCCCGCCCGGTCGAGCCGGACGACCACGGCGAGCAGCTCGACCTGCTGCTCGTCGCCGCGTTCCTGGAGGACCTGCGCCGCAACTACCGGCGCGACTACCGGCGGGCCGCGTGGGCCCGGGTCCGCTACCCGGTGCTGATCTTCGAGCACCTGTCCGCCGGGCATCCGGGGGTGGCGTTCGTCGAGCTGGTCGAGCGGGTCCGCGCCGACGGCCAGGCGAGCGACCGGCCGCCGGGCTTCGACCCGCTCGTCGTCGTCGCCGGAGTCGACCCGGCCGCCCCGGCGGAGCCGTCCGACCCGTCCGGGCCCCGGCTGCTGGAGCGGCTCGCGCGGGCCGTCCGGGTGGACGTGGGCTCGGACGAGCCGCAGAGCGTCATCGCCGCGCGCGGCCTGTGGGACCGCTACACGCGCGAGCAGCGGCGCGTCGGCGCCCTCGGATCGCGCCGCGAGCTGCGCGTGGACGTCACCCGCGACCCGGGCGGCGACCTGCCGCCCGTCCGGCCGGTGCGGCGCAGGCCCCGGCTCGCCCATCCGGCGCTGCCGTGGATCGCGATGGTCGCGGTCGCCGCCGCGTCCGTCTCCGTCATCTCCGTGCAGGTGGAGCGGTACTGCTCGCCGTTCGGGATCAGGCGGATGGCGAACGGCGAGTGCGTCGGCATCACCGACGGGTCGTTCCGCTTCGGCGAGGACTCCGGCGGCAAGAACAACGACAACCGGCTCAACAGGGTCCTCGACCGGATCGAGTCGCTGAACGACCACGTCATGGAGTCCCGCAAGCCGTACGCGACCGTGGTCTACCTCGGCCCGGTGACCGCCGACCCGTCCATCAAGAACAAGCGGATCGACCTGCTCGCCGGGGTGCAGGGCGAGCTGATCGGGCTGGCGATCGCGCAGAAGCGGTTCAACGACGCGGCCGAGGGCGACGACCTGCGGCTGCGGGTGCTGGTCGCCAACGCGGGCGCCAAGTTCCGCTACGCCGGAGACGTCGCCGAGCAGATCCGCGCGCGGGCGCTGAAGGACCGCTCGATCGTCGCGGTGATCGGGTTCGAGCAGAGCCGCCGGCAGACCCAGGAGGCGATCAGGCTGCTGGCCAAGTCGGCGCTTCCGCTCGTCGGCACCGCCAACAGCTACGACGGGACGGCGCTGCTCGACGGCGACGCCGGATACTCGCCCTACTACTTCCGGCTCGCGTCCCCCAACGCGCGGACCGCCCGGCACGCCGCGTACTGGGCGCGGCACGGCGACGTCGGCGGCGGGAAGGTGGACGACGCGGTCGTCATCTACGACGGCGACCCCGACGACCTCTACAGCGCGAACCTGGCGACCGACTTCCAGCGGTCGTTCCGGCCCGGCAAGGCGCTGATGCGCCCGTACAGGAACCCCGGCGAGCTGAACAAGTCGGTCAGGGAGGCCTGCCAGGACCAGCCCGACCTCTTCTACTACGCGGGGCGGTCGGACGAGTTCCGCTCGTTCGTCAACGTGCTGGAGCTCTCCTGCCCCAAGCGCCCGCTGGTCCTCGCCGACGACGAGATCGCCAAGTACGTCAGCGACAACGCCGAGGAGCTCGGCCGCAAGAACACCTTCGACCTGTACTTCACGCCGCTGGCCGCCCGGGAGGCGTGGACGTGGCGGTGGATCGGCGACCAGTCGCCGCAGACGTTCTACTCCGACTACGACCCGGGGGTCCGGGAGATGACCGACGACGAGGACGACCCGTCGGGGCGGCGCCCGTCCATCACCCGCGCCGCCGTCGGCTACGACGCGGCGACCCTCGTGGCGACCGTGGCGAGCAAGGTGTACTGGCAGGAGAAGGCGCTGCCGTCGGCGGGCTCGGTGTTCGCGGCGCTCAACGACCCCGACCACGACGTGCTGCGCAACGGCGCCAGCGGCGTGCTGCGGTTCGCCTCCCGCGGCGCCGGCCACCAGGTGATCGACCGGCCGGTGATCCTCGCGACGATCCGGCAGGACGGGACGACGGAGGTCAGGCAGGTGTGCGGCCGCCTCGTCGCCCGCGGGCAGGGCCGGGCCGACTGCCCGCCGGGGGAGGGGAGCGGCGCCGCCGTGAAGTAGCCCGGGCACGGCGGCGCCTGCGCGAAGCGGCTCGGACGGGCCGGCGCCTCCGTGCACGGCAAAGGCCCCCGGTTCGACCGGGGGCCTCAGGCGCGTTGGGGCGGGGGACCGGCCGCGTCAGCCGGCCTGGCGCTTGAGGACCTCCGCCGCACCGGCGACCTCGTCGAGGGAGCGGCTGCCGGGGCCGGTGTAGCGGGCGCTCGGCCGGACGAGGCGGCCGGTGCGCTTCTGCTCCAGGATGTGCGCCGCCCACCCGGCGGTGCGGCCGCAGGTGAACATCGCGGGCATCATCGAGGTCGGGACCTCGGCGAAGTCGAGGATGACCGCGGCCCAGAACTCCACGTTCGTCTCGATGGGGCGGTCCGGGCGGCGCTCGCGCAGCTCGGCCAGCGCCGCGTCCTCCAGGGCCTTGGCGGCCTCGAAGCGGGGCGCGTCCAGCTCCCTGGCCGTGCGGCGCAGCACGCGGGCGCGCGGGTCCTCGGCACGGTACACGCGGTGCCCGAAGCCCATCAGCCGGTCGCCGGAGTCGAGGATGTCGGTGACGACCTTGCGGGCGTCGCCGAGCTGCTCGACCTTCTCGATCATCGGCAGGACGCGGGCGGGGGCGCCCCCGTGCAGCGGGCCCGACATGGCGCCGATCGCGCCGGACATGCTGGCCGCCACGTCCGCGCCGGTGGAGGCGATGACGCGGGCGGTGAAGGTGGAGGCGTTCATGCCGTGCTCGGCGGCGGAGACCCAGTACGCGTCGATGGCCCGGACGTGCTTGGGGTCGGGCTCACCGCGCCAGCGGACCATGAACCGCTCGGTGATGGTTCCGGACTCGTCGATCCGGCGCTGCGGGACCATCGGCTTGCCGACGCCGCGCGCGGACTGCGCCACGAACGACAGCGCCGTCACCGACACCCGGGCGAGGTCGGCGCGGGCCTCCTCGTCGGAGATGTCGAGCAGCGGCTTCATCCCGTACGCGGTGGCGAGGGTGGGGAGGGAGCTCTGCACGTCCACCCGCACGTCCCCTGAGGTGACGGGGAGCAGGTGGGGGTCGGCGGGGGCCAGGCCGGGGGTGAAGCTGTCGTCCACGAGGAGCCCCCAGGCGTCGCCGAAGGAGACACGCCCGACGAGTTCCTCGATGTCGACGCCCCGGTAGCGGAGGGCGCCGCCCTCCTTGTCCGGTTCCGCGATCTCCGTCTCGAAGGCGACGACTCCTTCGAGACCGGGTTTGAAGTCGGACATGTGTCGTCCTGCCTTTCGTCCCGTGTGATAAGGCGGTGCCGTGCCATTGAACCCTGCCCGCCTTACTGACCAGTACCCCGGGGTCCTGCAAGTTGCACAGGGCTCGGGGTGAGAGGCTCTGACGCTGTGGATTCCCCAACGCCGGACCCCGCACGGCTCCGCAGATCCTATGAGGTGGGCGAATTGTCCGAGTCGGCGCTCCCCGCCGACCCGCTCGCCCTGTTCGCCGTGTGGTTCGCCGAGGTGCACGCCGCCGGGCTGGCCGAGCCGAACGCGATGATCCTGGCCACCGCCTCCGGCGACGGGGTCCCGAGCGCCCGGACGGTCCTGCTCAAGGGCTACGGGCCGCAGGGCTTCCGGTTCTTCACGAACCTGACGTCCCACAAGGGCCGCGACCTCGCGGAGAACCCGCGCGCGGCGCTGGTGTTCCCCTGGCATCCCCTGTACCGGCAGGTGAGGGTCGCGGGGCCGGTGTCCGAGCTCTCGCGCGAGGAGGCGGCCGCCTACTTCCGGACCCGCCCGTACGGGTCCCGGATCGGCGCGTGGGCCAGCGAGGACCAGTCGGGCGTCATCCGGGACCGCGAGGTGCTGGAGCGCCGCTACGCCGAGGCGGCCGAGCGCTGGCCGGATCCGGCCGCGTCCCCCTTCGGCGGGGCGGAGGCGCCGGAGGGCGACGCGGCCGGCGCCGTCCCGCTGCCGGACTTCTGGGGCGGCTACCGCGTGGAGCCCGAGACGATCGAGTTCTGGCAGGGCCGCCGCGACCGGCTGCACGACCGGATCCGCTACCGGAGGGCGACCCCCGGGGACCCGGAGGGATGGGTGACGGAGAGACTGGCTCCGTGACACCCGAACAGCAGCCGCCCCCCGCCGACGGCGCCGACGCACGGGAGACCGGAAGGCACGGCCGGTCCGCCGAGCAGGACGACGCCGAGCCGGAGAAACCCCCGCCGCCCGTTGGAACGGTCCGCCGCAGGCGGCTGCGGGGGCTCGCGATCGACACCCGGCCGCTCCGGCACCCGGCCTACCGGCGGCTGTGGCTGGGCCAGGGCGTGTCGTTCGTCGGGTTCCAGGTCACCGCCGTCGCCGTTCCCGTCCAGGTCTACGACATGACCCGCTCCTCGGCCTGGGTGGGCGCCCTCGGCGTCGTCAACCTCGTCCCGCTGATCGTCTTCGGGCTCTGGGGCGGCGCGGTGGCCGACCACATGGACCGCCGCAGGCTGCTGTTCGCCTCGTCCTGCGTCATGTGGGCGGCCACGCTGCTGCTGCTGGTCCAGGCGCTGCTGGGGGTCGGCAGCCTCGCGTTGATCATGGTCGTGGTGGCGGTCCAGGCGGTCGGGTTCGCGGTGTCCTCGCCCACCCGCAGCGCGATCGTCCCCCGGCTGGTCGACCGGCCGCTCGTCCCGGCGGCCAACACCCTCAACTTCACCGCGAGCCAGTTCGGGATGCTGTCCGGGCCGCTGTTCGCCGGCGTCCTGCTGGCCCACTGGAACTACGCGGCGGCGTACGCGCTCGACGCCGTGCTGTTCACCGTCGTGCTGTACGCGGCGCTCAGGCTGCCGCCGATCCCGCCGCTCGGCGACGTCACCGGCACGCCCGGCCTGCGGTCGGTCTTCGACGGGCTCCGCTACCTCGCGACGCAGCCGGTGCTCCTCATGTCGTTCGTGGTGGACGTCATCGCGATGTCGGTCGCCATGCCGCGCGCCCTGTTCCCCGAGGTGGCCGAGACCCGGTTCGGCGGCGAGGGCGCGGTCGGCTACCTGTTCGCCGCGATCGCGGTCGGGGCGTTCCTCGGCGGCCTGTCGTCCGGCTGGATAGGGCGCGTGCACCGGCAGGGGATCGCGCTCGTGGCGGCCATCGCCGTCTGGGGCCTCGCCGTCGCGGCCGCCGGGCTGGCCGGCCGCCTCTGGCTCGCGGTCGTCCTGCTCGCCGTCGGCGGCGCGGCCGACCTGGTGTCGTCGGTCTTCCGCCAGTCCATGCTCCAGACGTACGCGCCCGACCGGATGCGCGGACGGCTCCAGGGCGTCTTCACCGTCGTCGTCGCGGGCGGCCCCCGGCTCGGGGACGTGCGGGCGGGGGCGACCGCGAGCGTCGCGGGCGCGACCGCCTCCTGGGTCGGCGGCGGGCTGGCCTGCGCCGCGCTCGTCGTCGTCGCGGGGTTCGCCGTCCCCTCCCTGCTCCGCTACGACACCCGCACCGCCGAGGCCGTGCCGGCCGAGCCCGTGCGGGTCGAGGACTGAGCCGCCGTCAGCGCAGGGCCGAGGCGGCGATCCTCAGGTCGTCCAGGAGGCCCTGGTAGGCGTCCTCCCGGTCCTCGGCGCGCAGGACCGCCGACGGGTGGATCGTCGCGAGGAGCCGTGCGCCGTCCTCGGCGGACGGCTCGTCCCCGGACTCCCGCCCGGCGGCCGGAGTGCCGACCGCCTCCAGGTCGGGCAGCGGGAGCAGCCGCCCGCGCTGCCTGGTCACCCAGAACGACGAGCCGAGCAGCGCCTTGCCCGCCGTCGCCCCCAGGGCCACGACGACCTCCGGGTCCAGGAGCCGCAGCTCCGCGAGGAGCCAGGGGCGGCACGCCCGCATCTCGCCGGCGTTCGGCGTCTCGTGGATGCGCCGCTTGCCGCCCTCCTGCCGCTTGAACTTGAAGTGCTTGACGGCGTTGGTGACGTAGACGTCGCCGCGCTCGATCCCGGCCTCCTCCAGCGCCCGGTCGAGGACGCGACCCGCGGGGCCGACGAAGGGGTGGCCCTTGCGGTCCTCCTGGTCGCCGGGCTGCTCGCCGACGAGCAGCATCCGCCCGCCGGGGGAGCCTTCGCCGAAGACCGTGCGGGTGGCGTTCCGGTAGAGGTCGCAGCCGCGGCAGTCGGCCGCCGCGCGGCGCAGCGCGTCCAGGTCGGCCCGCTCCTCGGGTGTCCCGGGCAGGAACGGCTCCGCGTCGTGGGAAGGTTTCGCGTTCATCTCGCGTTTCCCCGTACCCGGCTTCGGGGGGATATTCGCAGGGCCCGGCGACGTGGGGCCCGAGCAAGTAGACTCTTGCCCATAAGACTGGAGGGAGCTGTGACCTCACACGGCCTGATCGATACCACGGAGATGTATCTCCGGACGGTCTTCGAGCTGGAGGAAGAGGGGATCATCCCTCTTCGCGCGCGCATCGCCGAGCGGCTCTCCCAGAGCGGCCCGACGGTGAGCCAGACCGTCGCGCGGATGGAGCGCGACGGGCTGCTGCGGGTCGAGGGCGATCGGCACCTCGAACTGACCGACAGCGGGCGGGGTCTCGCGACGCGCGTCATGCGCAAGCACCGCCTCGCCGAATGCCTCCTGGTCAACGTCATCGGACTGCCCTGGGAGGACGTCCACATCGAGGCGTGCCGATGGGAGCACGTGATGTCGGAGGACGTCGAGCGCCGCCTGGTCGCGCTGCTGGACAACCCGACCACCTGCCCGCACGGCAACCCGATCCCGGGCCTGGACGAGCTCGGCGGGCACGGCGACGACGCCGAGGAGCCGCCGCTCGCGGTGATGACCGCGGTGGCGAGCCCGCAGGGCGCTGGCGCGGTGATCCGCCGGATCAGCGAGCAGGTGCAGAGCGACAGCGACCTGATGCTTAGACTCAAGCAGATAGGGATACAACCGGGACGAGAGGTGATTCTCCGGGCGACCGACGACGGGGTGCGGGTGATCGGTGACGACGAGGACGACAGTCCCGCGACGGAGCTGTCACGCGGCATCGCCGAGCACGTCTTCGTCAGCAGGCGCTGACACGGTCGGCGTGTGCACCCCCGCCTCGACGGTCTATACCGAAGATCTCCATAACATCGCGCCTTTCGGGCGTATCCCGGCGGCGGGTTCGTCGTTCAATACGACGAGGCAACCACGTAGGACGTCCGCGCCGCGACGCGCGGTGGTCATCGGGGCGAGGATCGGGACGGGTATCGGGATGGGGAGATGAGCCACTGGGGGGAAGCGCCTGACGAGGCGCACCTGCCGCCCGAGACCGTCCTCGCGCAGATGGAGATGGCGGTCATCGTCTGCGACCGGTTCAGCAACATCATCTACGGCAACGCGTTCGCCCGGCAGCTGTTCGGCTTCGGCGGCGACGCGATCATCGGCCACTCCATCCTGTCGCTCGGCATCGCCGAGGAGGACCACGAGCAGGCCACCGAGCTGGCCAAGCACGTCCTCAAGGGCGGGGTGTGGGAAGGCACCTTCTGCAACCTGCGCGCCGACGGCACCACCGTGTACACGCGGGCGCACGCCGTCCCGCTGCGCCACCCCTCCGGCGCCGTCGACGGAGTGGTGATCTTCGCGCGCGAGGCGCTGCGCTCCAACCAGCGCGAGCAGGACCGCTACGGCCTCCTGGAGCGGATCGGGGAGCGGCTCGCCGGGTCCCTGGAGCTGGAGAGCACCCTGCGCCGCGTCGCCGACACGCTCGTCCCGCAGTTCGCCGACCACTGCTTCATCGACCTCTACAGCGGAGACCGCCTCTACCGGCGGGTGTCGCGGCACGCGGGCGGCTGGGAGCCGCCGCCCGGCACCTGGGCGGAGGTCGGCGAGCCCGTCTCCTACCCGCCCGGCCACTTCAGCGCCAAGGCGATGGACCGCCGCGACGCCGTCCTCGTCGAGGACATGATCCAGCACCGGTTCACCGCGCCGAGCGAGTCGTCCCAGCGGCTCGGCCACGAGATGGGCATCACCTCGGTGATCTCCGCGCCGCTGCTGGTGCGCGGCGAGCTGCTCGGCGTGATGAGCCTGGCGCTGTCGAACCTGTCCAAGCGCCCCGACCCGCACTACGACGGCTTCGACCGCGACCTGCTCGGCGCGATCGCCAGCCGCGTCGCGCTCGCCGTCGACAACGCGCTGCTGTTCGAGGAGGAGCGCGAGACCGCGCTCGCCTTCCAGAAGCACCTGCTGCCCGGCGACCGGCCGCCCCCGCTGGACGGCCTGCAGATCGCCTGGCGGTACGAGCCGGCGCGGCCCCTGGAGTCGCACGGGCACGGCATCCAGACGCAGGTCGGCGGCGACTGGTACGACGTGATCCCGCTGTCGGCCGGACGGGTCGGCCTCGTCATCGGCGACGTCGAGGGGCGCGGGGCCCGAGCCGCCGCCGTCATGGGCCAGCTGCGCGCCGCGCTGCGCGCCTTCGCCCAGGACGACAAGCCGCCCGCCGACATCCTGCGCAAGCTCGACGAGTGGGTCCGCACGATGACGCGGCCCGAGCGGATGCGGTCCGGCTGGAACAGCGACGACCTCGTCCGCCCGCCGCTGGTGTCGTGCACCTACTTCGTCTACGACGCCTGGTCGCGGGTCCTGGAGTTCGCCAACGCCGGGCACGACCCGCCCCTGCTGATCGTCGACGGCGAGGTCGGCGAGCTCGACTTCGAGAGCGAGGGCGGCATGCTCGGCCTGCGCTCCCCCGGCATGGGCGGCGAGCTGCTGTTCAACGAGGAGTCGGCCGAGCTGAAGCCGGGCTCCACGCTCGTCCTCTACACCGACGGCCTGATCGACCGCCGCTCCAAGGACGACGGCGACTACCACACGCGCGAGGAGGCGCGGGAGATGGTCCGCGCCGCCGTCGCCGGGGTCGCCCGCGGCGGGGTCGAGGCGATCGCCAACGCCGCCTACGACGCGGTGCCCGGCGACATCGACGACGACGTCGCGATCGTGGTGATCCGCACCGCCGCCGAGGAGCTGGCGGTGGAGGAGCGCACCTTCGCCGCCGAGCCCATCATGGTGTCGGAGGCGCGCCGGATGGCCTCCGACGCGTTCGCGAACTGGGGCATGCTCGACGAGCAGGCCGAGCTGGCGTGCCTGCTGGTGTCGGAGGTCGTCACGAACGTCGTCCTGCACGCCACCGCCACGCCGTCACCGCGCCGCGAGATGGTCGTGCCGGTCCCGGCGGGGCCGCCGGGGCGCGGCGGGGAGCCGCTGGGCGCGCCGCCGGCCGTGCAGTTCAACACCGACTTCGGCTCCCTGGACGCCGACCCCTTCGAGGGCGGCGCGTTCGACGAGGACGACTGGAACCTCGGCGCCGACCTCGGCCGCCGCGAGCCCCCGACCAAGGAGTTCCGGCTCCGGCTGCGGCGCGGCGCGGACGCCATCTGGGTCGAGGTGTTCGACTCCGACATGCGGCTGCCGCGCATCCGCAGCGCGGGCGAGACCGACGAGGGGGGCCGCGGCCTCTACCTCGTCGACCAGCTCGCCAGCCGGTGGGGCGCCCGCCCGACGTCCGACGGCAAGGCCGTCTGGTTCGAGCTGCCGCTGAACCCGGGGTGAGCCGGTGCGCGCCTGGGTGGTGGAGACACCGTCCCCGATAGAGGCGGGGCCCCTGCGGCGCGCCGACCGCGAGACGCCCTCGCCCGGCCCGGGCGAACTGCTGGTCCGCGTGCTGGCCTGCGGCGTCTGCCGGACCGACCTGCACGTCGCGGAGGGCGACCTGCCCGTCCACCTGCCGGGCGTGACGCCGGGCCACGAGATCGTCGGCCGGGTCGAGGCCGCGGGCCCCGGGTGCCTGCACGGGCCCGGCGACCGCGTCGGCGTCGCGTGGCTGCGCGGGACGTGCGGCGCGTGCCGGTTCTGCCGCCGGGGCGCCGAGAACCTGTGCCCGTCCTCGGTCTACACCGGCTGGGACGCGCACGGCGGCTACGCCGAGTACGCGCTCGCCGTCGACGCCTACACCTACGCGCTGCCCGCCGAGCTGGACGACGCCCGCGCCGCCCCGCTGCTGTGCGCCGGGATCATCGGCTACCGGGCGCTGCGCCGCGCGGCCCTGCCGCCGGGCGGGCGCCTCGGCATCTGGGGGTTCGGCGGCTCGGCGCACCTGGCCGCGCAGGTCGCGCTCGCCGAGGGCGCCGACGTGCACGTGTTCACCCGCAGCCCGGCCGCCCGCGAGCTGGCCCGCGAGCTCGGCGCGTCCTGGGCCGGTGACTCCTTCGACGCGGCCCCCGCCCCGCTGGACTCGGCGATCGTGTTCGCGCCCGCGGGCGAGCTGGTGCCCGCCGCGCTGGAACGCCTCGACCGCGGCGGGACGTGCGCCGTCGCGGGGATCCACCTGAGCGACGTCCCGTCCCTGGACTACCAGCGGCACCTGTTCCAGGAGCGCGAGCTCCGGTCGGTGACGGCGAACACGCGCGCCGACGGTGAGGAGTTCCTGACGCTGGCCGCGCGCCTGGACGTCGCCGTCACGACGCACGCCTACCCCCTGGACGACGCGGACCGCGCCCTCGCCGACCTCGCCGCGGACCGCTTCACCGGGGCGGCCGTGCTGATCGCGTGACCCTCGGCGCCGGGCGCCGGCGGGCCCCGCGGATGCCGCGCGTGCCGGACGGGTCCCCGCCGCGCCCCTGAGCTCGGCGTCTCTCCGCGACCCGTGCCCCTCACCGGCTCCGGACGGTAGCGGGAGGACTCTATTGACAGTGCGTCTCCTATGCCGTTGGATCGCTCCATACTCGCGAGTAGCCAGCTCGGACCGGCGCCTCGGGAGGCCCCCCGCCGCGTTTCCACCCCCAGCGAGAGGACCCCCGTGTCGTCAATGTTCAAGCGCCTGGCCGTGCTGCCCCTCTCGGCGGGCCTCGCGGCCGCCGCCCTGGCCGCCGCGCCCGCGGCGACCGCGGAGACCGCCCCGAAGCCCGGCGCCCGGGCGACCGCGGACGCGCCGCCCGCGACGCTGGACCTTTCGGACTGCCCCGACGTCCTGCCGGTCGGGGCGGACCCCGCGAACTGGTACTGCAACGTGCTGGTGACCAGCGGGGGCAGGATGAAGATCGGCAACATCGACCAGCAGATCACCGCGCCGATGCGGATCACGCTGCTGGCCGGCTACGACCCGAAGACCGGCGCTGAGATCTCCAAGTTCGTGAAGATGCGGAGCACGGCGATGAGCGTGGCCGGCGGCGCCCTCGGCGTCCCAGGGACCGAGGGGATCCCGCTGTTCTCCCTGAAGGTGAAGCCCCAGTACGCCGGGAAGATCGACCTCGACATCCCCAACCGCAGGACCCGGCTGGCCCTGAAGCTGAAGCTCGTCAACCAGCTGCTGGGCGACACGTGCTACGTCGGCTCGAACGCGGCGCCGGTCTCCCTCGACCTGGACCTGAAGGAGATCACGGGGGCCTCCGGGCCGGACGGCACGTTCTGGGTCAAGATCAACTCGACCGACGACACGTTCGCCGTGCCGAAGACCAGCGGGTGCGGGTTCGCCGCGCCGATCGCGGACCTGCGCGGCGGCCTCCCGTCCGCGTCCGGCGCGAACCACGCGCAGCTCACCTCGTACTTCGGGGGCAAGGGGTACTCCGAGATGTACCCGGCGATGGGCATCCGCAGGAAGTGACGTCCGCACGCTGACGACGGGCCCGTGCCGAGCTCCCCGGCGCGGGCCTTCGCGCTGCTCGGCCCGGCGCGCGGCCGGTGGGCGCGGCCGGAGGCCGCGGAAATCCGCGGCGCTAGATGGGTTCCGCGGCGACGTGCGCCCAGGACTGGGTGAACCAGAGTTCGCCGCCGATGACGCGCGGCTTGGCGCCGGTGCGCGGACCGCCGTCCACCTCGTCGAGCATGGCCGCGCGGATGCGGTCGGCCGCCGCGCCGTCGCGGGCCCCGGCGAGCCACGGCTCGACGGGGCGCTCCACGGTGAACACGTCCAGCCGGCGGATGCTGCCGCCCACCGAGGTGATCATCTCGGTGAGCCGGGCGATGGACGGGGTGCCGGGGTGGTCGGGGTCGCGCAGGCGCTCGATCCGGTCGCGCTCGGGCCCGGCGAGGTTGCCGCGGACGAGGTCGGCGACGACCACCCGCCCGCCCGGCCGGCAGACCCGCAGCAGCTCCCGCAGCACGTCGCCCGGATCGCCGAGGTTGTAGAGCGAGAACCGGGCGGTGACCAGGGAGAACATGGCGTCCCGGTACGGCAGTGCGGTGGCGTCCGCCTTGACCGGGACGCGCGGGGCGGAACGCGCGGCACCCGGCCGCGGGTCCTCGCGCGTCATGGCGGCCGGGGGCCTCGGACGGCCGCCGCCGCCACGGCCGTCGCGGGAGCCGTCCGGGCCGCGGGCCTCGCCGGTGATGCGGACCGGCCCCGTGCCGAACTCCACCGTCTCCATCCGGCCCGGCCTGGCCCGCGCGGACGCCGCCGCCACGGGCGTCGCGTCCACCGCGGTCACATGGCGGACGTGCGGGCCGAGGGCGGCGGGCATCGGCCCGCGCCCGCGCGCGACGTCCAGGCACACGTCGCCGGCCTGGGGTTCGACGAACTCCAGCAGGCGCCTGAGATGCGGGGCGATCGTGCCCCCGGTCTCCTGGACGGCGGGCGCCGGATGCGGCACGGGTGCTCTCCCTCGGCTCGGCCGGCTTCGCCGTACGGGGTCCCGTTCGCGTCCACCGTGCGGGCGCGTGCCGGGGGGACCCCGCCCAGACGGGCGGGACGCGTCGGCGCCGGCGGACAGCGAACGGGCGTGAAGCCGGTTTCGCCACTTATGACTCCCCGAAGGGCCGGGAGGTTCGGGGCCGGCGCCGAGAATTCACCCGCCGGCCGGTTCCGCCGGCCGGTTCCGCCGGTCAGTTCCGCAGGTGCTCGCCGTACAGCGCCAGGACGACGATGACGAACACGATGATCACCGCGGCCCGGGTCGGCAGGTTCAGCCGGAGCCGCCCGGCGGCCCAGCGCACGCAGAACGCCGCGAGCAGCGACGCGACGATGAGAGTGAGGATGCCTTCCATGGCCACCTTCGTCCGGGGAGAGCCGCCTCCCAGAACCATAGACGTGTAAGGCGGGGGTTACCCGCCGGTCGGGGGGCGGAGGCGGGCCGATACCCTCAGCCTCGTGGCAGATGCGAAGGAAGAAGACGGCCGGGACAAAGTGGACGAGTTGGCGACCAGCCTGGCGCGCGGCCGGGTCGCCCTCGGACTCGCGGCGCTCGCCGCGCCGAGGCTGACCGTGAAGCTGATGGGCCTTGGCGGCTCCGCCGACCCGGGCCGCGACTACGTCGCGCGCATGTTCGCCGCCCGGGAGATCGCGCTCGGCGCGGGCTACCTGCTCAGCGGCGACGACTCCGGGCGCCGGCTGTGGGCCCGGATCGGCCTCGCCGTCGACTCGATCGACGTGGTGAGCGGCCTGAAGACCCGCAGGGGCATGCCGCTGTGGGTGACCGCGGGCGCGGTGGCGGTCGCCGGAGGGGCCGCCTCGATCGGCGCCGCGAAGGTCGCCCGCGACCTGGTGCGCTGACCCGCCCCCTCGGGCCGCCCGCCCGTGGCGGGTGATCCCGTCCGGCTCGTGGGTAGGCATCTCCCCGCACGTACCCGGCATCTGGGCGGCGGCAGGGGGACGACGGCATGACGGCGGCGGCGACATGACGGCGACGGCGACGGCGCGGGACGAGCGGGCCATGCCGAAGGGCAGGGACCTCTACGTGGTCCTCGGCGCCCTCATGCTCGCCATGCTGCTGGCGGCGCTGGACCAGACGATCGTGTCCACCGCGCTGCCGACGATCGTCAGCGACCTCGGCGGGCTCAACCACCTGTCGTGGGTCGTCACGGCGTACCTGCTGTCCTCCACGGCGTCCACGCCGCTGTGGGGCAAGCTCGGCGACCAGTACGGCCGCAAGCGGCTGTTCCAGGCGTCGATCGTCATCTTCCTGATCGGGTCGGCGCTGTGCGGGCTGTCGCGGGACATGTCGCAGCTGATCGTGTTCCGCGCCCTCCAGGGCCTCGGCGGCGGCGGACTGATGGTGCTCGCCGTCGCCATCGTCGGGGACGTGGTGCCGCCCCGCGAGCGCGGCCGCTACCAGGGCCTGTTCGGCGCGGTGTTCGGCGTGGCCAGCGTCTGCGGGCCGCTGCTCGGCGGCTGGTTCGTCGACAACCTGACATGGCGCTGGGTGTTCTACATCAACCTGCCCATCGGGGTGGTGGCGCTGGCGGTGATCGCCGCCGTGCTGCACGCGAAGGGCGAGCGGGAGCGCCACCGCATCGACTACCTCGGCACGCTGCTGATCGTCGGCTGGGCCGTCGGGCTGGTCCTGATGGCGACCTGGGGCGGGACGCGCTATCCCTGGACGTCCGCGCCGATCATCGGCCTGGGCGCCGGCTCGGTGGCCCTGATCGGGGTGTGGCTGCTGGTCGAGCGGCGCGCCGCCGAGCCGGTCATGCCGCCCTCGCTGCTGCGCCACCCGGTGTTCGCCCTCGGCGCCGCGATCAGCTTCGCGGTCGGCTTCGCGATGTTCGGCGCGCTGACGTTCCTGCCGATCTTCCTGCAGGTGGTGCACGGGGTCTCGCCCACGCTGTCGGGCGTCTACCTGCTGCCGATGATGCTCGGCATGCTGCTCAGCTCGATCGGCTCCGGCCAGCTGATCACCCGGTTCGGCCGCTACAAGATCTATCCGATGATCGGCACGCCGATCATCGCGCTGGCGCTCTACCTGTGCTCGGCGCTGGACGAGAACTCGACCACGCTGAGCATGAGCCTGCGGTTCGCGCTGCTCGGCTTCGGGCTGGGCCTGGTCATGCAGGTGCTCGTCATCGCCGTCCAGAACGCGGTGTCGTACGAGGACCTCGGCTCCGCGACGTCCGGCGTCACCTTCTTCCGGCAGATCGGCGGGTCGTTCGGCGTCGCGGTGTTCGGCTCGATCTTCAGCAACCAGCTCGCCGGCCACGTGGCGGACCTGGCGCGGATCCTGCCGCCGGGGTTCGACCCCGCGGCCGTCCAGGGCAATCCGGGGCTGCTCGACCGGTACCCGGTCGCGGTCAAGAACGCCGTCCTGCACGCCTACGCGGAGTCGATCGACTCGGTGTTCTTCTGGGCGGTCCCGGTGGCTGCGGCCGCGTTCGTGCTGACCTGGTTCCTGCGCGAGGTCCCGCTGCGCGCGACGTCGCAGACGCCCGACTACGGGGAGGGCTTCGGCGCGGCGCCGACCGTCCGGTCGTCCAGGCACGAGATGGAGCGCGCCCTGAGCGAGCTCATGCGCAGGGACGCCCGGGCCTTCGAGCTGTACGACAGGCTGGCGGCGCTCTCGGGCGTGTCCCTGCCCGCGGGCAGCGTGTGGGCGCTGTGCCGGATCGCCAAGGACGAGTCCGTCACCGGCCGGGACCTCGCCGACCGCGCGGGCGTCCGGGTCGAGCAGGGCCGCCCGTACGTCGACCGGCTCGTGGACGCGGGCTACGTCCTGCGGCGCGAGGGCGCCCTCACCGTCACGCCGTCCGGGCGGGACGCCGCCGAGCGGTTGTTCGCCGTCCGGCGCGAGGGGCTCGCCCGCCATCTGGACGGCTGGGCTCCCGAGGAGCATCCTGAGCTGGCGGACGTCCTGTCGCGACTGGCGGAGGCGTCCCTCGGCGACGAGGCGGACGGCGAGGTCCTCAGGCCCCGCACGCGGCCCGCCGGGCAGGGGACGTAGGTCCCCCGAGACCCACCTCACAGCGCGCCGCGCCGGGAGGATGTAATCTCATACTGACTAACCGAATCACACTCGGTTTCGGGACGGAACCCCAGATCTTTGGAGGCGTAGTGGCCGAGGCGTACATCGTCGGCGCGGTCCGTACCCCCGTCGGTACCAAGAAGGGCGCGCTCAAGGACGTCCACCCCGCCGACCTCGGGGCGCACGTGCTCAAGGAGCTCGTCAACCGCACCGGGGTCGACCCCTCCGGGGTCGAAGACGTGATCATGGGCTGCGTCATGCAGGTCGGCCCGCAGTCCCTGGACATCGCGCGCACCGCGTGGCTGTCGGCCGGGCTGCCCGAGAGCGTGCCCGGCGTGACCATCGACCGGCAGTGCGGGTCGTCCCAGCAGGCGATCCACTTCGCCGCCCAGGGCGTGCTTTCGGGCACCCAGGACCTCGTCGTCGCCTCCGGCGTCGAGCAGATGGCGATGGTCCCGATGGGCTCCTCCGTCGCCATGGCGCTGGAGAAGGGCATGCCCTTCCCCTTCGGCGAGGGCTGGGCCGAGCGCTACGGCATGCAGGAGATCTCCCAGTTCCGCGGCGCCGAGCTGATGGCCGAGAAGTGGGGCTTCACCCGCGAGGACCTGGAGAGGTTCGCGCTGGAGAGCCACCAGCGCGCCGCCAAGGCCATCGAGGCCGGCTACTTCGACCGCGAGATCGCCCCCATCGCCGGGCTGACCAAGGACGAGGGCGCCCGCGCCGACACCACGCTGGAGAAGATGGCGGGCCTGAAGACCCTGCGCGAGGGCGGCCGGATCACCGCCGCCGTCGCCTCGCAGATCTCCGTCGGCGCCTCGGCGGTGCTGATCGCCTCCGAGGAGGCCGTCAAGCGGTACAACCTCACCCCGCGCGCCCGCATCCACACCCTCGCGGTGTGCGGCTCCGACCCGGTCTACATGCTGACCGGCCCGATCCCCGCCACCGAGAAGGCCCTGGACCGCGCCGGGCTGAAGATCGACGACATCGACGTCTTCGAGGTCAACGAGGCGTTCGCCCCGGTCCCGATGGCGTGGGCGCACGACACCGGCGCCTCGCTGGACAGGACCAACCCCAACGGCGGCGCCATCGCCCTCGGGCACCCGCTCGGCGCGACCGGCGGCGTCCTGATGACCAAGCTGCTGCACGAGCTGGAGCGCACCGGCGGCCGCTACGGCCTGCAGACGATGTGCGAGGGCGGCGGCCAGGCCAACGCCACCATCATCGAGCGCATCTGAGCCCGTCGAGGAACCGCCCCCCGGAGCCCGCTCCGGGGGGCGGTACCGTCCGGAGGTGGCCGGGGACATGTACGAGACCATCCTGTATTCGGCGGACGAGCGGATCGCGCGGATCACGCTGAACCGCCCCGACGCCCGCAACGCGCTCAGCGACCAGATGATCGGCGAGCTCCTCGACGCGTTCGAGCGGGCCAAGGCCGACACCGGCGTCCGGGTGATCGTCCTGACCGGCGCCGGGGACCGTGCGTTCTGCGCGGGCGCCGACCTCGGCGGCCTCGGCCAGGCGCAGGCGGACGGCCGGCCGGTCGCCGACGCCGCCGCCGTCCGGGACAGCGCCCCCTTCCGCCTCTTCACCGCGTTCCCCCGGCTCGGCAAGCCGATCATCGCCCGGCTGGCCGGGCACGCCGTCGCGGGCGGCCTCGGCCTCGCCGCCGCCTGCGACCTGGTCATCGCGGCCGACGACGTCGCACTCGCCACCCCCGAGGTCAACGTCGGCCTCTGGCCGATGATGATCATGGCGATCATCAACCGGAACGTCGCGCCGAAGCACGCCTTCAAGCTCTACTACACCGGCGCCCGCGTCACCGCCGCCGAGGGCCGCGACATCGGCCTGGTCACCGAGGTCGTCCCGCGCGCCGAGCTGGACGCCCGTGTGGACGAGCTGGCCCGCCTGATCGCGTCCAAGAGCCCCGTCGGCCTGCGCCGCGGCCGCGACGCGTTCTTCGCCATCGAGGGCCGCCCCCTGGAGGACCAGGTCGCCCACCTGCTGTCCGAGCTGGTCGGGCTGACCGCCACCGAGGACGCCAAGGAGGGCATCACCGCCTTCCTGGAGAACCGCCCCCCGGACTTCCAGGGCCGCTGAGCCGCCTAGCGCGGCGCGAGCTCGGCCAGGGCGAGGTGGAACAGGACCTTCAGGTCGCGGGTGCGGCGGGGGAACGGCTCCTCCAGCTTGGCGGAGACCTCCTCGTCCCACGCGGCCGCGGCGAGCGTCAGGTCGCGGACGGCGCCGTCGTCACCGGAGATCAGGGCGAGCGCGAGGTCGAGGGCGGGGCTGGGGCCGTCCAACCGTCCCCGGAACTCGTGGAACTCGGGCCGCGGCGCCGCGCCGGGACGGACCGCCGCCAGGACGATCAGCCACGCGCGCACCGCCGCGGGCGCGTCCGGCCAGAGGGCCAGCAGGTCGGGAAGGCGGTCGAGGACGGCCCGGCAGGTGGCGGCCTCGTCCGAGTCGGGCTCGCCGGCGGCCGGGACGGGGTCGATCGTGGCGATGTAGGCCAGGTGGATCAGCAGGTGGAGCCGGTAGGCGGGGAACAGCTGCGGCGCGCGGACGAGCTGGACGAGGAACCTGATGGTCTCCGGAGTGCAGTCGTAGCACGTGTCCTGGTGGACGACCGTGCTGAAGTACTCCTCGACGGCGTCCTCCCAGCCCTCGTCGTTGGCGGCGAGGCCGAGCAGGATGTCCGGGACTTCGCCGGCCGGTCCGTAGGCGCCGGTGAGAGACGACCAGTCGACGTCGTCCAGCCCCTGCAGGACGATCGGCTCGCCCGAGGGGGCGCCGGACGGCTCCTCCTCGGCAAGGCCGTGGACGATGGCCGGCGCGGGCGTGCGGGAGGGCTCGCGGGAGAGGGCGCCCACCCGGAGTTCGCGCACGTCGCCGGCGGTCCGGTCGCAGACGCGCTCTCCCCCGGGGAAGATGTGGCGGGCGGTCTCGGTCAGGGCCATCGTGCTTGAGAGCCGGCCGCCGAGCCCCTCGGCCAGCACCGCGACGGCGCGGTGCTCGGCGGCCCTCCACCAGCGCTCGTCGTCGTCCGGGTAGGGGCCCTCGTCGAGGCTGTCGATCCGCCATCCGGAGCCGGTCGTGGGGTCGGGGGCGACGCGCACGAGCGCGTGGCCGCGTCCGGTGAGCGCCCGGGCCCCCTCGCGGGCGGCCTCCTCGTCCGGGACGAAGAGGGTGTAGGTCGAGGCGTGCCGTGGAACTGTGATCACCGGGTCAGCGTAGAGGTCGCTCTCCGGGCGTCTCGGGTGTGAGACTGCGCGGTGTGGAGATCGAGAAGGCCGTCCGGCGGATGGGGCTGGCGGACACCTACGAGGACCGCCACTGGGACAGGGCCGTCAAAGTGACCGACAACGCCGTCCAGAAGGCGGAGCCGGAGTGGCTCGAACGGCTGCTGGCCGCGCTGCTGGAGGTGGAGAAGCCGACCTACCCGATGCGGTACGGGTTCGAGGCCGCGCTGGAGCGGTTGGCGAGCGCGCCCGGGGACGCGCAGCGCACCGCGCGCGTCCGTGCCCTCGCGGTCGAGGGGCGGGCCTGGGGCGGCGACCTTCGCTACAGCCTGCCGGAGGTCGCGGAATGGCTGGCCTGCGCCCAGCCTCCCGAGCATCTCCTCGCGGTGTTCGACGGCGCCGAGGCGTCGGACGAACTGGCGGCCTGCCTCCTCCAGGAGACGGCCCTGCGCCACGACGCGACGTCCGCCGGCGGTTTCGCCGCGAGGCTGCGGGCCGCCGGGCATCCGCTGGCGGACCTGCCGCTTCGGCCGGTCGGGGCCGAGCGGCATCTCGGGCTGCCCCGGTATCCCGGCCGGGCGGAGCCCTGGCGGCCGCCCGGTGAGGGGGCGCCGGACGCGCCGGGCCCTTCCGGTCTCGACGTCGATGCGGCGGCGGTCGACTGGCCCGGGGCTCGGCAGGCGTTGAGCGCCTACCGCAACTGGCCGTCGGGGGCCGACGCCCTGGAGGCCGGACTGTTCCGGCTGGACCGCGCGCTGGCTCCCTCCGACTTCGGCGCCTCGCTGCTCCGGCTCCTCCCGGCGGCCAGCACCGGCGCCACTGTGGCCGGGGTACGGCGGGTCGTCACCGTCGACGTCCTGCGGACGCTCTTCAGCGGAGCCGCTTCCGGTGGCGCGTACGGGCCCCGCATGCACGGCGCTTATGCGCGCAAGGCCGCATGGGAGTCGCTGGCGGCGCTGGCGGGCGTCCAGGAGACCGGCCTGGCGGCGATCGAGCGGGCCGCCGACCGGTGCACCTGGCTCTTCTACGGCTCGGACTGGCATCTCCAGGTCGTCCCGCCGCTGGACGCGGGCATCGCCGTCCTGCGCCCGGACGGCCGGACGGTGGCCGTGCTGGCCGTCACCGACTCCGACTGATCTTGCGAGCGGCCAGGAAGGCGTCGATCTCGGCCTGCTGGGCGGTGTCGAAGGCCGCCTTGGGGAGGAAGGCGGCGGGCTGGCCGTTCACGTACAGCAGCCAGAACTCCGGGGTGGGGAACACGTGGGAGAACAGGGTCCACCGCATCTCCGTGGTGGACTCCTCCGTCCGGCACTCGTAGCCGCTGTCGGTCACCCGCACCGTCGTCGGGACGCAGAGGAACGCGAGCATCTTCCGCGCGCGTCTGCGGAGCCACCACGTCCCCGCCAGGGGACTGAGGACCGCCGCCACCAGCGCGCCGATGCCCATTCCCGGGTCGCCCGAGGCGAACCTGTAGGCCGCGCCCCCGATCAGGGCGATGACGAGAACCGCGTACAGGATCGTGAGCTGCCTCTTGAAACCCTGGGTGAAAGCCCGGGTCACCTCGTCCTTGGTGGGCTGATATTTGACCGAGATGTCCACAACGCCGCCTTTGCTTAACGTGTGGATCATCCTTTCCGGGCTCGCTCACCGGCGCAACCGCAGGTCAGCGGGAGGCGGCCCGCGCCTCCGAGGGGGTCAGGCCGAAGCGGGCGCGGAAGCGGCGGGCGAAGTGCGCCTGGCTGGAGAAGCCCCAGCGGTAGGCCACGTCCGCGATCGTCGTGCGGGCGGCGGCCGGGGAGGCGAGCTCGTCGCGGGCCCGCTGGAGCCGGCGCTCCAGGATGTGCCTGGCCGGGGTGGTGCCGGCCGTCTCGAAGATCCGGCCGAGATGCCGCACCGACACCCCGAGCACGCCCGCGACCTCCCCGGGGGGAGGCCGGGATCGTGCAGGTGCCGCTCGACGTAGTCCTCGGCGACGATCAGCTGCGTCTGGTAGGCGGCGGGCGCGGACCGCCCGCCCGACCGCTCCGTGGCGATCATCCGCAGCAGGTCGAGGACGTTCCCCCGCGACCGCGCCTCCGGGTTCTCCAGGACGGCCCGCAGCGCCACCACCAGTGCGCCCTCCCGGGCCGTCCCGAGCCGGAAGTTGGCCTGCCGGGCCAGCAGCCCCCGCTCCGAGTAGGAGGTGCACGACAGCCCGACCAGCGCCCTGCGGTTGTAGTCCTCCCAGAACCCGATGCGGTCGCGCGGGGCGACCTCCACGGTGCTGGCCTCGGAGATCATCGGTGCTGGTGCCGGCATGATCCGCTCCTCCCGCCGCGGGGCGCGTCCCCGCGACGGAGCCTATGACGTGATCCGCGTCATACGGCCAGGTGGCCTCCGTCCACCGGAAGGACCGCCTCCTTGGACCGCAGGATGTTGGACCACGTGTTGTCCTTCACGTTGATCCACAGCGGCCGCGACCCGACCGTCTCGGTGAACGGGACGTAGTACCGGTCGTCGTCGGTGGCGACCTTCGGCAGGTACACCTCCGGCAGCGCGTCCGGCTTCTGCGAGTTCTCGATCGGCCTGAGGTTCTTCCAGAACTCCGAACCAGGGGTCTCCGGCATGGGAACGGCTCCTCTCGCGGTGCGTTCCCGCGAGTGAACCCCCGGGCGGGCTCCCGGTCTTTCCTGTGACGGCCGCCGCGCTTTGCGCGTACCGGACATCACCCGCCCCTGACCTGCCCAGACAAGATCCTCCCTCAACGTGCAACCGTAAGGTTGCGCATCTGACCTCCCATGTGCAACCCTGAGGTTGCAAGAATGACGAACATGGGAGCGGCCGGATGAGCGAGAACCGAATTGAACGCGAAACCCTGATCGCGGCATCCTTGGAGAGGGTCTGGTCATTGGTGGCCGACCCCGGGTTCTGGGTGGCCGACGTTCCGGGCCCGCCCGGCGGGGCGGCGGAGGGCGAGTCGATGGTGGTGAGGAACGCCGCGCACGGCGACTTCCCCGTGCGCGTGGAGAAGGTCGATCCGCCCACCTATGTCGCCTACCGATGGGTCAGCGCCTTCCCCGGGGAGGAACTGCGCGACGACAACAGCACCCTCGTGGAGTTCACGCTGACCCCCGAGGGCGGCAAGACGCGGCTGCGCGTCGTCGAGAGCGGGTTCGCGGAGCTCGCCGGATCCGAGGACCTGCGCCGCAGGGCCGTGGAAGACAACACGGGCGGCTGGCCGCAGGTGCTGGACGCCTTCAAGACCCGCGTCGAAGCCGCGTGACCGACAGTCCTGACGGCGGCGCCGCGCCGGTCGACGGCGTCCTCAACGCGCTGGCCGATCCGACGCGGCGCCGCCTGCTCGACCTCCTCGCCGAACACGGCGAGGCCACCGCCACGACCCTCGCCGAACGGCTCCCGGTCTCCCGGCAGGCGGTGGTCAAGCACCTGGGCGTCCTGGACGCGGCCGAGCTGGTCTCCAGCAGCCGGGTCGGACGCGAGGTGCGGTACGCGGTACGGCCCGCGGCCCTGAACGCGACGGCGCGGTGGATGGCCTCGCTGGCGGCCGACTGGGACCGCCGCCTGGCGAACATCAAGCGCATCGCCGAAGCGGCGGAGCACGACGCCCGCTAGCCCCGCCCGTCCCCCCGCCGAGCCGGCGGCCGCTCACGGCCGCCTCACGCCGGACGACGCCCTGATCGTCCGGCGCCCCCGGAACCCCTGCGGAAAGGGCGCTTCGCCATGCCCACGGAAACCACCCCGCCCACGGAAACCACCCCGCCCACAGCGGCGGCCCCGCCCGGGGCGGCGGGCGGACCCCCGCGCATCGACCGCAGGCAACGGCTGATCCTGCTCGTCCTGCTCGGCGCCGGGTTCACGCTGTCCGTCGACTTCTCCATTCTGAACGTCGCCCTCCCGATGGTCGGCGAGGGCGTCGGGCTCGGCGTGGACGGCCTGCCCTGGATCGCCGCCGCGTACGCGCTCCCCGCCGCGGGCTTCACGCTGGTGTTCGGCCGGCTGGCGGACCTGCTCGGCCGCCGCAGGCTGTTCCTCGCCGGGATGGCGCTGCTGACCGCGGCCTCCCTGCTCGGCGGCTTCGCGGCCGGCCCCGGGACGCTCCTGACCGCCCGGGCCCTCCAGGGGTTCGCCACCGCGATGGCGACCCCCGCGGCGCTGTCACTGATCACCAGCACGTTCGCCGAGGGCCCGCTGCGCGAGCGCGTCCTCGGCCTCAACGGCGCCCTGCTCTCCGCGGGCTTCACCGTCGGCGCCCTGGTCGGCGGCGCCCTCGTCAGCCTGCTGAGCTGGCGGGCGGCCTTCTTCATCAACGTCCCGGTCGCCGTGGCCGTGCTGCTGGCCACCCCCGCCCTGATCGGCGAGAGCAGCCGCCCCGCCCGGCTCCGGCTCGACCTGCCCGGCGCGGTGACCGTGACGGGCGGCCTGCTGGCCGCCATCTACGCGGTCATCGAGCAGAACGCCGCCGCCGCCGTCGCCGGCGTGGTGCTGCTGGCCGCCTTCTGGGTGATCGAACTGCGCTCTCCCGCGCCGCTCGCCCCGGTGCGCATCCTCCGCCGCCCCACGGTGAAGTGGGGCAACGCCGCGGGCCTGGTGGTCTTCGCCATGGAGCCCGCCATGATCTTCCTGACGACGCTCTACCTGCAGAACGTCCTCGGCCTCTCGCCGCTGGCGACCGGACTGGTCTTCGGCGTCCCCGGCCTGGCGTCCGTCGGCGCCGGCGTGCTCGCCGGACGGGCCATCGGGCGCTTCGGCGGCCGGACCGTCCTGACCTGCGGCCTGGCCGTGCAGGGCCTGGCGACCCTGCCGCTGGTGCTCCTCGGCACCGACAGGACGGCGCTCCTGATCCTGGTCCCAGCGCTGTTCATCGGCTTCTTCGGGCACGTGACGTCCATCGTGGCGTACACCGTGACCGGCACCTCCGGGCTTCCGAACGAGGAGCAGGGCCTGGCGACCGGGCTGACGCTGATGACCCAGCAGGTGGCCATCACCGTCGGCATCCCGATCCTCGCCTCGATCGCCGCGACGCGCGGCGCGGAGCTGACCGGCATCCGCCTCGCGCTCAGCGTGGACGTGGCCGTGACGCTCGCCGGCGCGGGCCTCGTCTGGTTCGGCCTGCGCCCCCGCCCCGCGGAAGGGGCCGGCGGGTAAAGGTGGGCTTTGCCCGCCTCGGGGAAGGGGGCGGGGGTGGGGGAGTGGTTCACGCGGGAGATCGCGGACGCCGGGCGGCTCCGGTTGTTCTGCTTCATCGTGGCCTTCATCGCGGCGTTCCTGTTCATCCGGTTCAGCGTGCGGATGATCCGGCGGCAGGTGCGGTGGTGGCCCGGGAACGTGACGCCCGGCGGACGGCACATCCACCACGTCGTGTTCGGGCTCGTGCTCATGTGCGTCGGCGGCGTGGGCGGACTGGCCCTCACGGACGACTCGTCCGGGTGGGCGGCCGCCGCCGCGGCGGTGTTCGGGGCGGGCACCGCACTCGTCCTCGACGAGTTCGCCCTGGTCCTGCACCTCCAGGACGTCTACTGGAGCGAGCAGGGCCGGCTGTCGGTCGAGGTCGTCTTCATCATGATCGCGCTCTGCGGGCTGATGCTGCTGGGCCTGCGGCCCCTCGGCGTGGACGACGCCGCCGGGGACGGGGTGTGGGGCGTCGCGGGCGTCCTGCTGTTCAACCTGTGCGTCGCGGTGATCGCCCTCCTCAAGGGCAAGGTCTGGACGGGCGTCATCGGCCTGTTCATCGGGCTCGTCGCGATCGTCGGCGCGATCCGGTTGGCCCGGCCGGACTCGCCGTGGGCCCGGCGCCGCTACGCGGAGGGGTCCCGCAAGGAGCGGCGGGCGCGGACGAGGGAGCGCCGGTACCGCCTCCCCGTCCAGCGCCTCGGGGACCGGCTGAGCGATCTGATCGCCGGACGTCCGTCCATCAAGTCGTAGGGAGCGGCGGGCGCCGGGTTGACGCGGCCCGGCGGACGCGGACGGTCACCGTTGCGGGATCGACCCGCAAACCGACAAACAAGAACAGGAGAGACACGCGATGATGCCCGACCAAGACAGGTTGAACATCACCGGCCCGTCGCCGGTGGACGTGCTCACCAGGAAGTTCAAGGACGCGATCGCCGCCGCCTTCGGGCAGGAGCACTGGAGGACGGACCCCGTCATCCGGCAGGGCAAGCAGGCCGATCTGCAGGCCAACGTCGCCCTGATGCTGGCCAAGAACCTGAACCTCGACTCCCGGGTCGTGGCGCAGGAGATCGTGGACCATCTCGACGTCGGTGACGTCGTGTCCGAGGTCCGGATCAGCGGGCCCGGCTTCATCAACCTGACGCTGAGCGACGAGTGGATCACGGCACAGCTCCGGCGGATCTCGGCCGACGAGCGCCTGCGGGTGCTGTCGGCCCTGAGGCCGGAGCGGATCGTGGTGGAGTACTCCTCGCCCAACGTCGCGAAGGTGATGCACGTCGGCCACCTGCGGACGACGATCGTGGGCGACGCCGTCGCCCGCATCCTGGAGTTCCTGGGGCACGAGGTGATCCGGGACAACCACATCGGTGACTGGGGCACGCCGTTCGGCATGCTCATCGAGCACCTCCTCGACTTCGAGGGGGGCACCGATGCCGGGCTCGACGCGTTCGTGAGCGACACGGGCGCCTTCTACAAGGCGGCCAACGCGAAGTTCGTGTCGGACGAGGAGTTCGCCGGACGGTCGCGGCGGCGGCTCGTCGCCCTCCAGCGGGGCGACGACGAGACGCTGCGGTACTGGCAGCTCCTCGTGGACGTCTCCTTGCGTTCCTACAACGCGTTGTACGAGCGGCTCGGCGTCAGGCTGACCGCCGACGACGCCAAGGGGGAGAGCTTCTACAACGGGCTCCTCCCCGAGATCGTCGACGAGCTGGAGCAGCGCCGCCTCGCGGTGCCCAGCGAGGGCGCCCTGTGCGTCTTCCTGCCGGACTTCAAGGGCGGGGACGGCGAGGACAAGGCGGTCATCGTCCGCAAGAGCGATGGCGGGTACAACTACACCACCACCGATCTCGCCACGATCGTCTACCGGGTCGCCGTCCTGCGCGCCGACCGGGTGGTCTACGTGGTGGGCGATGAGCAGACGGAGCACTTCGAGCTGCTGTTCGCCGTCGCGGAGAAGGCGGACTTCCTGCTCAGGGGTACCGTGCTCGAACACGCCAAGATCGGCATGGTGACCGACCCCGCGACCGGCGGCAAGCTGAAGAGCCGGTCCGGCGACGCGGTCCCGCTGTCCGCACTGCTGGACGGCGCGTACGAGCGGGCCGCGGCGAAGTTCGACGAGAGCGGTCGCGGCGAGCGGTTCGACGCCGCGACCCGTGCCGCGATCATCCGCGACGTCGCCTTGGGCGCGGTGAAGTTCGCCGACCTGCTGGTGGCGCGGAGCAGCAAGTATCCGTTCGACCTCGAACGGATGATCGCGTTCACCGGCAGGTCCGCCGGCTTCGTGCAGTACGCCGGCGTCCGGATGAAGTCCGTCCTGCGCAAGGCCGGGCTGACGCCGGAGTCGGCCACGGGCCCGATCGTGATCGGGACCGAGGAGGAGCGGAACCTGGCGCTGCACCTGCTGGACTTCGGCATCACGCTGGAGGAGGCGGGCGCGGCGGCGGCGCCGCACCTGGTGGCGGAGTACCTCTACGGCCTCGCCACCCGCTACACGGCCTTCTACGAGGCCTGCCCGGTGCTCAAGGAGGGCGTCGACGAGGAGACCAGGGCGTCCCGGCTGGCCCTGTGCGCGGTCACGCTGCGCACGCTGGTCACCGGCCTGGAGCTCCTCGGCGTTCCCTCACCCGACCGGATGTGAGGGACGCGTTCTGATCATTGAGCGTGTCCGTCCGGCGCCCGGCGCCGGGCGGACACGACGACGGGGAGGCCCGCCGGGCCTCCCCGAGCAGTCGGGGGGGCGCCCCCCCCGCCCCGGGGGGGGGGGGGGGGGGGGGGGGGGGGGGGGGGGCGGGGGGGGGGGGGGGGGGCGGGGGGGGGGGGCCGGGCCCCGGCCCAGGAGGGCCAACCCGCGCGGGAGGGC